>JAOZKH010000054.1:14117-15919 GCA_029935405.1 Vallitaleaceae bacterium
AAAAAAAACAAAAAAAAATCCACTATCAAAGTGGAATTTTTTATTTCATCTTAAAGTCACTTAATGCTGATTGAACTTCATCAACAATTGAATCATCATGAATATTTAGTTCTATTGGTTTGCTTAAATCTAAACTAAAAATTCCCATAATAGATTTTGCATCAATTACGTATCTTCCAGATACTAAATCAAAATCAGAATTATATTTCCCAATAAGATTAACAAATGTCTTTACCTTATCAATTGAGTTTAATGTTATTTTAATAGTTTTCATCTACTATCTCCTTTGCTAATATTTTTATACACTACATATAGTAACATAGAATAATTGAATGTCAAGTAACAATTTTATGACACACTTACCATTTATGACATATTAACCATTAAAAATCAGTTGTACAAAAGTTTTAATATATCATTTGTGATTATATTCCATATGAAAATGGGTAGTACAATATATCTTCTAATATAAATCGAAAAGAGGTAACACATGAAAGCTGTAGCCTTCCACACATTAGGTTGTAAAGTCAATCAATACGAAACAGAAGCTATAACAGAGCAGTTTTTAAGTAAAGGATATAAAGTTGTCGAGTTTAATGAAATAGCAGATATATATATAATAAATACTTGTACAGTAACTAATATTGCAGATAAAAAGTCGAGAAAAATATTAGCAAAAGCTAAAAAATTAAACAATGAAGCTATTGTAGTTGCTATTGGGTGTTATGTTCAAATTGCTCATGATAAGTTAGAAGATGCTTTATACATAGATATTTTAATTGGAAATACACATAAGAATGAAGTAGTTAGTATAGTAGAAGATTATATTAAAACTCATCAACGAATAGAATTAATTGAAAATGTACAGGAAGATTTAATATATGAAGAACTAACAATAGATATGCAACATTCTAAAACTAGATCGACAATTAAAATACAAGATGGCTGCAATCAATATTGTACTTATTGTATTATTCCCTATACTAGAGGAAAGATTCGCTCAAGAAGTTTTAATGCAGTGATAGAAGAAGTGACTAGACTTGTTGTAAACGATTATAAGGAGATTATCTTAACAGGAATACACCTTGGCTCTTATGGAAAAGATTTAAACGATGTGACTCTTATTGAACTTATTGAAAAACTCGATAAAATCAAAGGACTTATGAGGATTCGAATTGGTTCATTAGAACCAAATTTTATTACTAGAGAATTACTTGAAAGATTAAGTAGATGTAAAACTGTTTGTGATCATTTTCATCTTTCAATGCAAAGTGGCTCTGATAGTGTATTAAATAGAATGAAAAGACATTATAATACAAAAGAATATTATGAAAAAGTTCTATTGTTAAGAGAATATTATAAAAATCCATCTCTAACGACAGACATTATTGTAGGATTTCCTATGGAAACAAGAGAAGAAGAAAATGAAACCTATGAATTTGTACAAAAAGTAGAGTTTGCAGATCTTCATGTTTTCAAATATTCTATTCGTGGGGGCACAAAAGCGGCAGAAATGAAACCACAAATTTCTGGAATACTTAAAAGTGATAGAAGTAAAAGGCTTACAAAATTAGGTGGAAAATTACGACAAGAATATTTAACTTGCTTTATTGGATTAACAAAAGAAGTACTATTTGAAGAAGAAACATTAATAGATGGAGAGCCATATTATATTGGACATACAACTAATTATATAAAAGTTTATGTACCTAAAACATCGGACTTAAAAATTATAGTAGGAGAAATATTTTTGATTAAGTTAACAAAACTGTATAAAGATGGACTTGCCACTGAAAGAAAGT
>JAOZKH010000180.1 GCA_029935405.1 Vallitaleaceae bacterium
CTCTTCTAATGTCATATGTTCTAAGAGCACCTTATTATAAACGCTATTCATTATATCTCCATCTAATATACTCTTAAAACCTTTAAGACCAAAAAAATCCTTAACAAACTCAGAAGCAGGTCTAAAAAGCAAATCTTCTTTTGAACCAACTTGCTCAATAGTACCTTTGTTGAGTAAAACTATCTTTGTTCCAAGCTTTAAGGCTTCTTGAATATCGTGTGTTACAAATAAAATCGTTTTATTAAGTTTCTTCTGTAATTCTTTTAATTCATCTTGCAGTAGCGATCTTGCAATCTCATCAACAGCACCAAAAGGTTCATCCATCAGAATAATATCTGGATCTGCTGCCAAAGCTCTTGCAACACCAATTCTTTGTTTTTGTCCACCACTAAGCTCACTTGGGTATCTACTTAGAATATTCTTTTCCATACCAACCATTTCAATCAATTTAGCAACTCGATCGTATCTAGCTTCTCTTTTAATATTCTGAAGGCTTAAAACATAACCAATATTATCTTCAATTGTCATATGTGGAAGCAAGCCTATCTGCTGTATGACATACCCAATACTTCTTCTAAGTTCAATTGTATCCCACTCACTAATTGGTTTACCCTTAACTTTTATTTCACCACTATCATATGGTATTAATTTATTAATCATTTTGAGCAAAGTGGTTTTGCCACATCCTGATGGTCCAAGAAGTGTGACAAATTCACCTTTCTCTACTTTTAAACTGAGTTGATCAAGCACATACGTACCTTTGGTATATGCTTTCTGTACTTGATTGACTTCAATCATTGTCATTTTAGTAGACCTTTCTCAGTCAGGAAATTGACCGCAACATCTTTTGCTTCTTGCTTGTCTACTTCAACTAGGTAATTTAACTCCGTCATTTCATCATTACTGATTTGATCTGTCAACATATCAAGTACTGCTTCAAGTTCAGGATATTTATCCAATGTCTCTTGACGAATAAGTGTTGCGCAGAAATAAGATGGGAAGAAATTTTTATCATCATCAAGAACTTTAAGGTCAAATTCTTTAAGTCGTCCATCCGTTGAAAATATGTTAATCATATCCACTTCAGCTTGCTTTATAGCTTGATATTTGAGTCCGATATCTAGTTCAGCTTCTTCACCAAATTCAAACCCGTAAATTTTTTGGAGTCCTGGTAGTCCATCTTCTCTTTCATAGAAATCGTATTCTGCGCCAAAGCGAATTTGATCACCAACATCTACTAAGTCACTATACGTTTCAATGTTTAAAGATTCAGCTAATTCTCTTTTAATTCCTAAACCATATGTATCATTAAAGCCATAAAGCCCTGACCAAACGATGTCATACTCTGTTGCATAAGCTTTTTTTACTTCGTTGTATAATTTCATAGGGTCATTGATTAATTCTTCTTTCAGGACAAACATCCACCCTGTACCTGTGTATTCAGGATAAATATCAATCTCTCCACTCTCCATAGCTGGATGAATATTTGAAGTACCCCCACCAATTCCTTGTTTGTGTTCTACAATAATATCTGTCTCTTGTTCTATTAATGCAATGAGCATTTCAGCTATAATATATTGTTCTGTCATTGGTTTACTCGCTATGACAACCTTCTTTTCTTCTTTAGCACATCCTGCTAACGCAATGATCATTGTAATTACTAATAAAAATGCCATTCCTTTTTTAAACATAAGTTTGTTCTCCTTTTTCTTTTTCACCTAAAAAACGTTTACGTAATTGCTTCTCGACTTTCTGTAACAGCCAATCAGTCAGTATTGCAAGTAATGCCACCATAAGACTTCCTGCAATAATCATTTCTGGAAAATAGGTAGTTATTCCGCGGTATATTGCCACGCCAAGCCCACCAGCACCAATGAAAGATGCTATGCCACCAAGTGCAATGGTCATCACTACCATTGTTCTAAAACCAGACATAATTATTGGAAGTGCTAGTGGCAATTCTACTTTAAATAACAGTTGATTTCTTGTAGTGCCCATACCAACAGCAGACTCAATAATCTGAGGGTCCACTTCTTTTATTCCAACATATGTACTCCGTACAATTGGTAGTAATCCATATATAATCAAAGCTGTAATAGCACTTTTATTACCAATTCCTGTGATTGTCACCAACATACCAAACAAGGCAATCGAAGGAATTGTATACATAAAATTAGTCACCGTTAAAACCACATTAGCCAAAATCTTATTACGAGTCATAATGATACCTGTTGTTAAACCTAGAACAGTGATGATTGATACTGCAATAAGTGTAATACCTATATGTTGAAGCAGTAATCGGAAGAAAAAATCCCAACGATCAACATATAATTTGAATACATCAATAATAATCACATATGCACCTCCTGCATTAAGTATGCCTGACTCTAAATTAGAATAACCAGTTTTCCTGCGCCACTACTGGCTTCCATAATTTTAAGCGCTTCTTTTAAATCTTTAAATTTAAATTGACGATAGGCATTTGCCTTATAATGACCATCTTCAACATGTTTAACTATATTTTGCAAAATTGGTGTTGCGTACTCAGTTGTTAATGTCTCACTGCTATACATTGTCAACTTAACTGTTGATGGCATCCATGGGAAGAATTCATGATTCCACTCATTACCCAGAACCCCAACTATTCCAACGATCCCTTTTGGTGCACAACACTTAAGCGAATCTAATATGGTCGATTTTTTACCAACTAGTTCAACTACACTGTTAACACCAGTTTCAAACTGATTCCTTATTGATTCATGAATATCACTATTATCAATAACCACATAATCTGCCCCTGATTCTTTAATATATGAAACTTTTTCTTCTTTTCGTGTCGTTCCAATTACAGTACAACCCATTTCTTTTGCAATATTCGTTACTGCCATACCAACAGAAGAACTTGCTCCGCGAACCAATACTATGTCACCTGGCTGTGTGTTGTTTGCTTCAATCAGAATCCCCCATGCTGTTAAATAACTCTCTGGTAAATTCCCAAGTACACACCATGGTAGCACTGTTTTTATTGGATAGACATACGTTCTTGGAACTAGTGTTTTTTGAGCATAACTTCCATCATACTTCCTACCCATAAACCCCATTGCAGCTGCAACAGTTTGACCTTTTTGTAGATCTGTACCCCCGCCATCAATAACAATACCAAAACACTCTATTCCTAGAATTCTTGGGTATGTCACCGCATCTCCTGAATACCCTTGTATGGTATAGAGTTCTGATCTATTTAGTCCAAACGCTCGAACATCAATTAATATATGACCTTCTTTGGGCACAGGATCTGTTACTTCAGTCAAAAACAGATTATCAATACTGCCTGGTTCTTTCATAACATATGCTAACATATATGCCCTCCTTTACACGGACGTTTTAAAATTATGGTCCAATTGCATGAGACATCGTTTAAAAGATTCAATCTCATCATTTGTCATCCCTTCATATTGTCTCTGATACAATAACTGTGATATTTCTATAAAATCCTTTTTCATATCAGAACCTTTTTGTGTCAAGTAAACCACGTGTGAACGACTATCTTCAGTATTTATCTTTGTGTCAATATACCCTAATTGTTGAAGCTTTCTAAGCAAAACTGTCACAGTTGAACGGTCTTTATTAATTTTATCTGATAAAAAAGTTTTAGTCATTTCGCCTTCAAATATAAGAATTGAGAGAATATTGCCATGAGAAGGCGCTAACCCATAATGACCTCTTAATTCAAGCTCCTTAACTATTAACTTATTTGCATTTGATCGTATCCTACTTATCCTAGATATAGTTCCATCCATCATCATATCCCTCTTATATTATTGTGTTATAACTAAAAATAAAGTTACATATCTCCTTGATTCTAAATTATCTATTTACTTTTATATAAAAGTATTATAGTTTTATATAAAAGTATTGTCAAGTGTTTTTTGTATGAAGCAAATTTTATACAATAAAAGTAGAAACTGAATCATCTGACTCAGTTTCTACTTTTATTGTCACCTACAAAATGTAAGCGT
>JAOZKH010000181.1 GCA_029935405.1 Vallitaleaceae bacterium
GAACGTTGGGTAGTAGTTGATCCTACATACGATGCATATAGAGAACAAAAAGGTTATTATTTCACATTTGAAAAAGAAAGTGAAAATTATAATAAAGTGAAAGAATTCTAGTAATCTAGATTCTTATATATTTGGCCCCAAGCTCTTCGGTATGTCCCTCATGTACTGAAGAGCGATTTTTTTATGTAAAAAATTAATAAAGTAACAGTGCTGTATTTCATTGCATTTGTTCGCTATTCTGTTATAATTGAAGTATTCGGTCGAAGTATGCAAACATACATATAGTGGTAGAAAATCCAACTATGTAGTTTTGACACTTTAACAATTATTGAGTGCAAATAGATATTGTTTGATGATAAATATAAAATAAACAATAGAGTAGAGGAAGCAGAAGAATTTTCTGCGAAATCAGTGTGCCAAAATACATTAGAAAGGATATTAAAATGAAAGGTTTTATTGATCCGCTTCATAGACTTGAAGTATTTGAATTAGCCAAGAAACATTTAGAGTACAAAAAAACGAATATTAATATATCAGGTGTTACAGATTCAATGGTTGCTCATTTGATATTTGGTTTATTAGAGAAAGATACTAAAGTGATTATTACACCAACTGAACGACAGGCTAAAGAATTAGTGGATGATCTAAAGTTTTTTGAAGGAGATAAGGTTATGTTTTATCCTTCTAAAGACTTGATTTTCTATAGTGCAGATGTTCACAGTAATGATATAACAAGAGCAAGAATGGAAGTATTTAACAAAATATTACAAGACGAGCAGATAACATTAGTTATGTCAGTCGAAGCATTAGTTGATCCATTGATACCAATAGAGATTATTAAAGAAAATTTATTGAACTACGAATCAGGATCAGCAATTAATTTAAAAAAATTAATGAAACAATTGGTTTATATGGGATATGAAAGAGTTGATTTAGTTGAAAGTAGAGGACAATTTGCACTACGTGGAGGATTAATTGATATTTTTCCAGTGGATCAAACGGACATTATTCGTATTGAACTTTGGGGAGATGAGATTGATTCCATTCGGTTAGTGAATCGTGAAACCCAAAGATCTATTCGTATGCTAGATAAGACCACGATATTACCAGCAAGAGAAATTGTAGTTAATGAAGCGAGAGTTAAAATTGCTATTAAGAATATAGAAGCAGATTATAATAAAATGTATAAAAAACTTAAGAAGAGTGATAATATTGAAGCTGCATATGAGCTGACAAGGACAAAAGAAAATTTGCTTGATAAAGTTAAAAATTTTGGTAACTTTAACGGTATCGAGAGTAATGTGTTTTACTACTATGAAAAGTCAGTTAGTATACTTGATTACTTTAATGAATTAAAAATAGTAATGATTGAGCCTGTTCATATAAAAGATAGAATAAAGGGTATGCAACATGAGTATACGGACAGTATGCAAACAAGACTAGAAAAAGGTTATCTACTACCTGCTCAAGCAGAGCTAGGACATAGATTTAAGAGAATATTAGATGAGATTGATAATTACCAGACAATAATGGTGAATGCATTGTTTTCTAGTCATAAGGTATTACCATATACAGAAAATATTCAATTTAACATTAAGTCGATTAATGTCTATCACCATAATTTTGAATTGATGCTTAAAGATCTTGATTACTATCTTAAACAAAATTATCAAATTGTGATGTTGACTGCATCCACGACAAGAGCAAAACGACTTAAGGAGCTGTTTGACGAGCATGAAGTTCCATGTTATCTGATTAAGTCTTTTGAAAAAGAACCTAAAAAGGGAAGCATTGGTATTGCCTATGGTAATATACATAAAGGTTTTGAGTATAGTGATATTCGATTTGCGATTATGGCGGAAACAGATATGACTGGTACCAAGAAAAAACGTAAGAAGAAAAAATTCAATGGTGGTAAGAAAATAGATCACTTTACTGAACTTAAAGTTGGAGACTATATTGTTCATGAACATCATGGAGTTGGCGTATTCAAGGGCATTGAAACAATTGAAATTGAACAGGTTAGTAAAGACTTTGTCAAAATAGACTATCGTGATAATGGGAGTCTATATATTTCAACAAGTCAATTGAGCTCAATACAAAAGTATATAGGAGCGGAAGGTAAAGCTCCAAGACTAAATAAACTTGGCACACAAGAATGGAAAAAAGCAAAAGCAAAGGTTAAAGGTGCAGTTGAAGAACTTGCTACTGAGCTGATCGAATTATATGCAAAACGTGAAAATTCAAGAGGATATATTTATTCAAAAGATAGCGATTGGCAAAATGAATTTGAAGAATTGTTTCCTTATGATGAAACAGATGATCAAATTAATGCAATTAAAGATACTAAAAGAGATATGGAAAGTACAAAAATCATGGATCGTCTGATATGTGGAGATGTTGGATACGGAAAAACAGAAGTTGCAATACGTGCAGCTTTTAAAGCTGTACAAGATAATAAGCAAGTTGTATATCTTGTTCCTACTACGATTTTGGCACAACAGCATTATAATAATTTCGTGCAACGTATGAAGGATTTTCCGATTAGAGTTGATATGATGAGTCGTTTTAGAACCAAAAAAGAACAAAAGCAAACATTAGAGGATTTAAGCAGAGGGTTGGTAGATATTGTAATTGGAACCCATAGACTTGTTTCTAAAGATGTAATATTTAAAAATTTAGGTTTATTGATAGTTGATGAAGAACAACGTTTTGGTGTTGCACACAAAGAAAAAATAAAGCAAATGAAAGATGATATAGATGTTCTTACATTGACGGCAACACCTATACCTAGAACTCTTCATATGAGTATGATTGGTGTAAGAGATATGAGTGTTTTAGAAGAACCACCTGAAGAAAGACAGCCTATTCAAACCTATGTATTAGAACATAATGACGAACTGATTAAAGATGCTATCTATCGTGAGATTTCAAGAGAAGGACAAGTGTATTATGTTCATAATAGAGTTAAAGATATTGATGAAGTAGCCTCGAAAATAAGCGCTATGGTGCCAGAAGCAAGTGTTGCATATGCGCATGGACAAATGAGCGAGCGAGAGCTTGAGAATATAATGGTTGATTTTATTAATGGCGAAATAGATGTACTTGTATCTACAACGATTATAGAAACTGGACTTGATATACAAAATGTAAATACTATAATTATTCAAAATGCGGATCGAATGGGTCTTTCTCAATTGTATCAGCTTAGAGGTCGTGTAGGAAGGTCGTCAAGACTTGCATACGCCTATTTAACCTATAAAAGAGATAAGGTTTTAAAGGAAGTAGCAGAGAAACGTTTAAAGGCCATTAAAGAATTTACAGAGTTTGGTTCAGGATTTAGAATTGCCATGAGAGATCTAGAAATTCGAGGAGCAGGGAATATACTTGGACAAAGCCAACATGGACATATGGATGCTGTTGGCTATGAATTGTATTGTAAGATGTTAGAACAAGCAGTAAATAAAGAACAAGGAAATGAAGTTTATGAATCTTTTGAAACAACAGTAGATATTTCTGTGAATGCATTTATACCTTCAAATTATATCAGTGACGAAATTCAAAAAATAAGTAGCTATAAGAAGATAGCGTCCATACGTAATGAAAAAGATAAGGAAGATATGCAAGATGAACTAATTGATAGATATGGGGAACCACCAAAATCTGTAAATAATCTGTTAGAGATAGCATATATAAAAGGCTTGGCAAGTAGCTTGAGAGTTTTATCTATTGAAGAACGAAATAATAGTATTATTATTGAAGTCAGACAAAACGCAGACATTGACTCATCAAAAATACCAGATTTAATTATGGGTGATAGCAAAAGAAGACGTTTTACAATAAATGAAAAAGCTTATTTTACGTTAATTCTTAATAAACAAGATAAAGTAAAGCAGTTGAATTATATTAAATCTTTGTTACAAGACATAAAAGAATTGAAGTATGAATAATATGATACTATAATTATATAGGAACGTTAAA
>JAOZKH010000182.1 GCA_029935405.1 Vallitaleaceae bacterium
TTCATTTCTCCAATGCCATAAAATATGCTTACCATTTTTTTTACCATCTAAATAATTACCTTCATATTGTTTTATACCAAATTGATTCCATATTATAAGTTTTCCATTTTTTTCACCATTTTTATAATTACATTCTTCCTTATTCTTACCAGTATTATGAAATAATACAGATTTACCATGTTCTTTACCATTAAGATAATTTTTCTCTGACTCCTTTTCACCATTATAAAAAACTTTAACAACTTTTCCTGTAAAAGGAATATCACTATTAATCTCATAAATTATTCCATTTCTGTTTTGAGCCTTTGAGTCAACAAGTGTTTTAGCATAAGAAACAATAGAAAATAAAATCAATATTAAAGCTAACTTCTTCATACTTCTCTCCATATAAAAAAAAATATAATATAATATCACATTCATATTCATATTCCATTATCAAACAATATTACATTATAAATAATATAGAAGCAAATAAAATATCTACAATTATTTATTTTACATTCAATAATTATAGATATTAAATTAATAACAATTTTATCTCATGAGATAAAAGAAATATAATAATATGGAATATTAGAAATATTTTTAAGTAATAGGTTTCTTAAAAATAAATGTGATAGACTTAAAGTTAAATGCTTAATAACAATTCCTAAATAAGATATTTATTTTTTATGCATTATTTTATCTTAAATTAAGAATCATCATGATTATAGCAAAAAAGAAAATGTATGAACTTTAACTTAGATTTGAAGTCACTGTCACTGTCAAAGACAAATGCACAATTTAAAAACCTAGCTTTAAAAGCTCCATCACAAGCAACAAACTACTATTTATTGTCAATTTGTGCATCTTAAATGTTACCACCAGTTAGGAGCAAGTTTTATATCTTAAGTCTTATTTTCTTTTTTGCTATAAAGTTTTTAGACTAGAAATTATATGAAAATAGGTGATTTATCTTTTAAATTTGAGATTATAGAAAACAACCTCAAAACAACCTCTAACAACCTAAAAACAACCTCTAAAATATTACTTTTACTTGATACCTAAAAGGATTTTAATTTTTAAAAACAACCTAACAACCTACTTTTAAAAAAATTGGGTACACCCCTTTATAATTTTACTATAATTCTACTATACCCCCTATATAATATATTGAGAGTAGGTTGTTAGGTTGTTTTGTAATCCACTTTTACTTGATACCTAAAAGGATTTTAGAAAAAAACAAGGTTGTTTTTAGGTTGTTTTTAGGTTGTTTTTATGTTGCTTAAGGTTGTTTTTGATGGGTATTTTTAATGATTTCGAGTGATTCTTATCAATCTTTTACCTTTAACTTGTTTAGTGTCAAGGTCAAGATTTCTAGCTTTTATATATTTGTTTAACCAATTACCTATTTTAGTTCTATAGCTTCTATCTTTTTTTGTTTCTGGTGTATTTGTATATTCAAAATAAAGTTCTTGAAATTGAGTTCTACTTATAAAATCTTGTGTGTATTCATTAAGATAATTATCCATAAATTCAATAAACATATCATTTGTTTGAGATATTAATAAATTATTATTAACATTTATAAGTTCTGTTTGAATTAATCCATTTTTTAAGTAAATTTGAATTGCATAAAACATTAAACTATAAAACTTATCAAAGTCTTGATTATTCCAGGTTGTTAGAAATTCTTTACCAAAAATATCTATTGGTGTTCTAGTTTCTCCAAAATAATCACTAATTTCAAAAATATTAAATCGTCTTCTATCAGATGCTGATTTTAAATTAAATGGAGTATTTGAAGTAAAAACAAGTTTTGGTGACTCATGAGCTTTGAAAACCTCCATAATACTACCTTTATGATTTACAGTCATATCACTTGTTATATCTGTGTAAAATGTTTCAACTTTAAAGTTAGGCATTATATCATCAAAAAGAATTATATTATGTTCTTTTGTTAATCCAGTGTATATAAAATTTAGATTATTTTTTAATGTTTTACCATTTATTTTAAAAACTTGTACTAAATAACTCAAAGCATTAATTAATAAGCTTTTACCTGTTCCACCATTAGCATCATCTTTATTCTCTAATAGCTTAATATCCGTTAGTAGTATGGCTTTAGCTAAACTTTGTGGTTTATTTTCACTTAATAAATAACCTATAATTGACATTAAAGCCTTGTATCGTTCCTGATGAAATTCACTATCACCTTTTATTAAATTATCAGTATTATCACTATAATCTTTTCTTAATATTGTTAGTAATTCAATAAATCTATTAAAATCAAAAAGTCTTAAATCATCATTATTAATATCATAAAGTTGATTAAAAGTTTTTTCCATACTATCACGATACATAATAGGTTTTTTTAATTCAGAGTAATCTTTTTTTAATATCTCATTTTTAGTTATTTCAATATAACAGTTTTTAAAATAAAGTCTTTCAATATCTTTGTTTAATTTTAATAAATATTTTCTGTCAAATTTGTTTAAACCAATAATTAATTTACTTTCTGATAAATAATCATTAACAACTCTTAAAAAAGCTTCTGAAATTTCTTTTTTATTATGATATTGATTAATATCATTTTTCACAAAATTAATAATATTATTTCTTTTTATTTCTTTTATGATATTATTATCTTTTTTATAAAGTCTTGTAGGCTCTTTTATTTCACCTAT
This sequence comes from Vallitaleaceae bacterium, assembly GCA_029935405.1. GTDB lineage: Bacteria > Bacillota > Clostridia > Lachnospirales > Vallitaleaceae > UBA1351. The sequence goes on from JAOZKH010000182.1 coordinate 2,667, forward strand.
TGAAAGCATAAAGTCATTAATTTCAAGAAAATTTAAAAGTTCTAAATTATTAATTTTGCCACTGATAAAATACTTAGGATTTTGTTTTTTTAATCTAACTACATTATTCATTTTTACCTCTATTAATCACAAATCCGTTATTCATAGCAATCTTGATAACAGTAGTAAAACTACTTTGAGATTTACCTTTATTAATTGCATTATTCCAGATTCTAATATTTTCTTGTTCATGTTTAGGCTTAATATAAAAGGGATTATTGCAAATTATATTCCAGTACCTTAAACCACCACCAGGAAAACTATTTGCAAGACCAAAACAGCAACTTATCCAATCTTGATAAGATAGTTTTATGTTTCTTAAATAGTCACAAGCTTGAATTAAATTAGGTGGATCATCTTTATTAGGTATATCAAGACCTATAGAATCTTTAATGTACTTTTCTTTTTTTGCTATATCTCTTTTATGTTCTTTTATCCAATAATCAGTATTTAAAGTGTGATTGAGATTATAAAATAGTTCATTGCTACTTGTTAATAGAGTGTGCTTATAAGCTATTTTGTCAATCTTGATATTATATTTTGATGCTAATTTATCATAATAAACAGATTTTAAACCCTGTAATAACTCTATATTATTAACGGTTTTATCAAAAAATCTTATTAATTTGATACCACCATTCAAAGAAATAAAGCCAATATTAAAGATATCATCTTGTTTGATTTTGTTAAATAAAGCTTTTAAATCAATGTTTAAATTATCTTTTTTATCAATATCAACTATCAATCCATAAGCTTTATTAAAGCTAGTTTCAAGGCTTTTTTTAGTTCTATATTGGATTAATGATATTTCTTTAAATTGATTTTCTTTGAATTTTTCAGCATCATCAGGAGCTAATATATTTCTATACTTTTTTGTTTTACCAACTAGTAATAAATCAGATTTTACATAGTTAATTAATTCCAAAATACTAATAGTTTTATTAATATTAGTATCAAATATCTTATTAAATATCTGTAATTGTAATGATTTTAAATAAAAAGTTGTTTTTTGGTTCACTTAATACCGTCCTTTTAAATATTAGTATCTTTAAAATCCAATTGGTTAAAAAGGACGGAGTGGTCAAAACCACCACAGTTAAAACCACTACCAAAATACTATTAACTATATAACTTTAAAATCTTAGAAAGTCAATAATTATTTAATTAACATTTTGAACAAATATATCCCAAATATAATATATTGTATTTGGTTTAATATAAAACCCCCTATCTTGATTATATACTAAAACAATTACCTACTGTGAAAAGAAT
>JAOZKH010000055.1 GCA_029935405.1 Vallitaleaceae bacterium
CTATCAACTTATCCTTTTGAAATGGTTTAACAAGAAACGATGAAGCTCCACTCATGACAGCCTCTCTAATTAAACTTTCCTGCCCCATTGCTGATACCATGACAATTTTCACGTTTTTGTCCATAGCTTTTATTTCTATTAATGCTTCTATTCCAGTTTTATTAGGCATGGTAATATCCATGGTAATAACATCTGGTTTGGCCTGTGGAAATTTATCAATTGCATCTTGTCCATCTGATGCTTCTGCGACAATTTCATAATCATGATTTTCTAACATTTTCCTTATTGTAAGTCTCATGAATGCTGCATCATCTACAATCATTAATTTTGGCATATTCGCCCTCCTTATATGCTTATAATCGTTAACTATTTGTCCCAAATATAAATAAATAAATATAAATATAAATAAATATTTATATTTATTTATATTTATTTATTTATTTGCTCCATTTATTATACTACACAAAATAGCCAAACTCAAATATTTTATTAAAACCATAGGGATATTAACAATAATTATTCAGAAATACTTTTGTTTTTCCCGCTATTTTTGGCTCTATATAGTGCCTTATCTGCATGTTCTATTAAGTCTTTTCTATTTAATTTCCTTGTTGGAAGAGTAGTTGTTATTCCTATACTAACAGTAATAAACTTTGAATTTATAGATTTTTCGTTTCTGATTTTTAAGTTTTCAATATTTTTTCTAATCTCTTCAGCAACTACTTTTGCACCTTTTGAATCTGTTCCTGGTAATATGACAATAAACTCTTCACCTCCAAAACGAGAAACAATATCTGTGGCTCTTTGCAAAGAAGTTTTGATGGTTCTTGCTACTTCTTTTAAACATACATCTCCTTCTAAATGACCATATGTATCATTAAATATTTTAAAATCATCAATATCAATCATCAACATCGAAAGTTTTCTATTGTAACGAATGGCTCTAGCCCATTCTAATTCGTATTCACTTTCAAAACCTCTTCTGTTTAAAATATCTGTCAATTCATCCATTCTAGCGTAATAAGTCAATCTTTTTTCTGCTTGCTTTAATTTAGCAATTGTTTTCTCTAATGCCTTGGTTTTATTTATAATTATTTTTGTTTGTTCATTTAATCTGATAAAAACATTAACTTTACTTTTTAAAATTTCATTACTGATTGGTTTATATAAATAGTCAACTGCACCTAATTCGTATCCTTTAAATATATATTTTTCTTCTTTGCTAATTGCAGTAACAAAAATAATTGGAATATCCTTAGTTTTACTATTTGCTCTCATAATCTCTGCAACTTCAAAGCCATTCATTTCAGGCATCTGAACATCTAATAAAACCATATCAATATCTTCTTTTAACAATAGTTTTAACGCTTCATTGCCGCTACTTGCTGAAAATATATTCATATTAGGGCTATCAAGAAGTGCCGCTAATGCTATTAAATTTGCTTTGGTATCATCTACAATAAGAATATTTGTAATATAAGTCTCCATTTTAGTCTCCTAATTCATTTATGAATTTATTTATTTCGCTTAATTTTATAACTTTACAATTTTCAACACTTTTTATAGCCGCTAGTGGCATTGTATCAAAAAACGCTTCCTTTGGATCTTGTACAATACATTTTCCGCCTAGTTCACTTACTCTCTTAAGCCCTATTTCACCATCTGAATTAGCTCCTGTTAATATTATTCCCACTAAATCATCCATATATACTTCAGCAGCAGAGTTGAATAAAACATCTACTGATGGTCTAGAATAGTTGACTTTTTCTTCTATTGATAAAGAAAAAGTATAGTCTTCTTCTATTGATAAATGATAATTAGGTGGTGCAAAGTATATAGTTCCTTCTGAAACATTTTCTTTATCACAAGCTTCCTTTACTATAAATTGATTAATATCTCCAAAAATATTTGCCAATCCTCTTCCTTTATTATTTATATGAATAACTATGATTATTGCATAGTCCATATTTATTCTTAATTTATTTAACACGATTTTTAATGCTTCAATACCACCTGCTGAAACACCGATAACAATAGCCTTTTTATTCATATTAATATCCTACATGTTTTTTATAAATTTTTGTATCTGTAGTTACATTTATAAACTTACTATCCGTACTTGATGTATTTAAACTTTCTTTTGATCCTATACCTAAAAATCCACTTGGAATCAAACTTTCTTCAAATAAATTTATAACTTTACGTTGCAATTTTACATTAAAATATATCATTACATTTCTACAAATAATTAAATTCGTATCGATAAATTTTTGATCTGTCACAAGATTATGCTCTAAAAATGTTACATTTTCTAATAAATTACTATCAAAAATAACATGATCATATTTAGCAGTATAATAGTCAGAGAATGATTTTACTCCACCGGATTCTTGATAATTTTTCGTCCATTTTTTAATATTATCTATTGAATAAATACCTTCTTTTGCAGTTTCTAATACTTTTTTATTAATGTCTGTCGCATATATAGTAGTCCTATTTAACAGATCTTCCTCTTCTAATAAAATAGCAGTAGATAGTACTTCTTCGCCTGTAGAACACCCTGCATGCCATATATTTATCGTTGGATATGTTTTTAATATAGGAATAACGTGTTCTCTTAGATCCTTGAAAAACTTTGGAAATCTAAACATCTCTGTTACATTAATGGATAAATCCCAGAAAACTTGTTCAAACATATCTTTGTCGTAGAGTACTTTTTCTGTTAACTGGGTAATTGAGGTATAGTTTTCCAAACTCATTCTTCTTATTAATCTTCTTTTCAAATGGCTTTTTGTATAATCTGAATAATCATATCCATATTTTAATGAAATAGCTTCAATTAATAGTTTCATTTCAATATTTTGAATTTTTAATAATTCTTTTTCATCCATACTATAACCACACCCTTAATAAGGATAATAATTTGCTTCTATCTATTGGTTTAGATAAATATTCATTAGCACCGGCATCAAGACATATTTGTCTATCACCTTTCATCGCTTTAGCCGTTAATGCAATAATAGCTATATCCTTACCTTTTTTCATTTTTCTTATTTCTTTCATAGCTTCATATCCATCCATTATTGGCATCATAATATCCATTAGTACTAAGTCAATATTATTAAGTTCTGTGATTTTTTCTATAGCTTCTATACCATTATTAGCTATTTCGATATTAATATTAATACTTTCTAGAATACTTGATAAGGCAAATACATTTTTCATATCATCATCTACTACTAGAATTGTTTTACCATTAAATATTTCTTGTTCTAACTCAGCCGTAATTTCTTTACGAGTATTTGCCACATTATGTACAAATAATTTTATTTCATCTAATAATCTTTGACTAGATTTATCACCTTTTATAATGATACTTTCTACTTTGTCTCTTAAATCCTTTTCTTCTTGTTTAGAGATTTCTTTTCCTGTATATACTATTACTGGGATTTTGGAAAAACTATCATTCATTTTCAATTTTTCAATAAATTCGAACTCATTATAATCTATTAATCCAAGATCAAGTACAATTAAATCAATATTATTGTTCCTAAGTATTTCTAAAGCCAATTCACCAGATTCAGAAGCATGTATTTCAATATCTTTGTAATCTCGTTTTATTAATTCAACAAGTGCATTTTTATGGATTTCATTATCTTCAATCAATAAGATTTTATTGATTTTATACCCTGCCAACTCAGCATTATCCAATATGTTTTCTATTGCAACTTTACTTACTGGTTTTTTTAGGTATTCAACATTTTTACCAAAATTTTCATTTTCTAATTCTCTTCCACTTATAATACTTACAGGAATATTTTTTGTTCTATTATTCTTCTTAAGTCTTTCTAATACTTCTAAACCATCGATTTTAGGTAATCCTAAATCTAATACAATTCCTGTCGGTCTATAATAATCAGCTAGATACAGCCCTACTTCTCCTGTTTCAGCTACGATTACTTTGAATTTTTTTGCTCTACTTATGTCCATAATTATTTTTGCAAAATTTGGATCATCATCAATTATTAATAACACCTTATCTGTGTCATCAATATTATTTCTATCATCAAGTACATATGGAAGCTCTAATGGTTTTTCAATTATTTCAATTGAATCTTCCAATGGTTTTTTCTCTTCTACCGTCTTTTTACTTTCTTTTATTTTTTTATCTGAATTTTTATCTGGTAATATCATATTATTATCTATTGGTAAATTCAAACTAAATATACTACCTTTGTTTTTCTCACTTATTACTGTTAACTCTGCATTTAGTAACTTTGCATATTCTGTGGAAATCGAAAGTCCTAAACCTGTTCCGCCAAATTCTCTACTTATTGTACCATCCTCTTGTTGAAAAGCTTCAAAAATAGTTTTGATTTTTTCCTTAGCTATTCCTACTCCAGTATCTTTAACTTCAAATTTAATTATACTATTTTCTTTTCTTATATTTAATTCAATACTTCCATTTTCAGTGAATTTAAATGCATTTGAAATCAAATTTTTGACTATTTGTTTAACTTTCAATTCATCTGTCATAATAGTTTTCATCAATCCATCTTCAATATTTATTGAAAACAATAGATTTTTCTTAATAGCCATTTGTTCAAACATACCTAATATATCCGCTTTAAAATCATAGATATTTAATTCCTTAATATCTATTTCAACTTTTCCAGCTTCTACTTTTGATAAATCCAGAATATCGTTAATTAATTTTAACAAATCATTTCCTGAAGTATTAATTGTTTTTGCAAATTCCAGTTGTTTTTCAGTTAAATTAGAATTTTGTTCTCCTAATAATTCTGATAATATTAAAATACTATTTAATGGTGTTCTAAGTTCATGACTCATATTAGCTAAAAATTCTGATTTGTATTTATTAGATGCCACTAAATCTCTAGCCTTAGCTTCTACTTCCACTTGACTAATATTTAATTCATCATTTTTACGTTCTAATTCAGTTTTTTGAATTTCAAGCATCTTAGTATTTTCTTCAAGTTCTTCATTAATTACTCGCAATTCCTCTTGTTGACTTTCAAGTTCAGCTTGTGATTCTGTTAATGTTACTGATTGAATTTCTAGTTCTTCATTAGTTACTCGTAACTCTTCTTGTTGTATTTGTAGTTTGCTTGCATATTCATTTGCATCTTTAAGTAATCTTTCAACTGATTCAAAGTTCAATATATTACTTATTGATATTGCAACGCTAGTTTTAATTAAATCTAAGAATTTAATTATATTATCTGAGAACTCAGAAATAGAAGCTATTTCAAGTACTGCTACTACCTTCCCCTGGTAACTACAAGGAACAATTATAATATTTTTAGGAACTTTGTTTCCAAGTCCTGAATTTATTGCTAGATAATCCTCTGGAATATCTGAAACAACAATTATTTCATTGTCTAAAGCAGCTTGTCCTACTAATCCTTCTCCTAATTTAAAGGGAACAGCTATTCCTTTTCTTCTTTGGTACGCATAGCTTGATGATAGTTCGTATTGGTTTTCCTCAAGTTGTTCATTTAATAAATATATAGCTCCTATTTGTCCTTCTATTTTTTTGGTAACAAAGGATATTATTTGACTAAGCAATTTATTTAATTCATTAGTCGTTTGTGAGATATCATTAATAGAGACTTGTCCTTTTTGCAACCAATCTTTATAATTTCTTTCGGTTAAGTTTTCTTTTAATTTATCTATTAAAGAAGTATATTCTTTAGACAAATCTAAAATTTCACTTGCAGAATCATCTAAAACCGTTAATTCTCCATCTAAGTTTTCAATATCAAATAGCTTCATGTTTTCGACAAATATAATTAATGGTGAAACGATTTTATTTATTATAATCCATAGTAATAAAAATGCAAATATTAATGTTGCTATTCCAATCGCCGCAGTAATTAATGTGCTTTCTATTGTTTTATCAGTTAAAACTTTCATATCTGTATAAAAACATATATACCAATTATTACTAATATGTGGCACTTCAATTTTTGTAATAACTTCATACCTGTTTTGATTTTCTCTTGATATAATACTATTTGATTCAAGCTCACTAATAATTATTGAATTATCTAAACCTGCTTTAGATATATTTTCATTATTAATACTACCATCAAAATTATTAAAAATAATCTTACCATTTTCATCGAATAATATTATGCTTTCTGTTGCACTGACAAATTCTGAAACCACTTTTTCAAAATATTCCATTGTTATATCTATGCCAACTACTCCGATAAAATTTTTATCTTCATCATACAAAGGTTTAGCTATTGTAATAATTAGTACATCTGTTCCCTGTATATCAAAGTAATAAGGTTCCGAGATAATCACATCTTTCGTTTCTTTGGTTTTAATGTAAAAAGGTAGATCATAAGCATCATCAATAGTTACAATATTAGCTTCCCCACTCTTAATTGTAATATATGAAACGTACTGACCATTCTTTGCATATTTATCATTATCTATATAATACGAATCTCTATTATCAAATGCATTAGGTTCCATTATAATATTATAGCCAATTAAATCCGTTTGTTCTACCATGCTTTTTGTTATTATTTCTTCTAAAATTTCTCTTTTATTATCAATATCATTATTTTCTCTAATAGCCATTAGCGCACGAGAAAATTCTTGATTAATATCAGCTGTATGAAATAACCTTTGTTCAATAATCAAATCATTTGTTTTAGCATGATTTTCTAGTTGATCTATACCTGCATCTAATTCTAGATTTTTACTATTTGTATATGAATAAGTAATAAGTATAGTACCTACAAGAACAATTATACTTATTGTCCATTTTAAAATTTTACTTTTAATTGATTCACTTTTTCTTGATTTGCTTTTATTTGATTTACTCAATACAATTCCACCTTTAATATTTTATAGTCAGATTTACCTGCAAAACTCATATTGTCGCTAGGTCTACAGTACTACATATGCATCATAATGTCAATTTTTATAAGGAGCTAAAAACTACTATTTTCTATCATTTGCTTGAAAATTATGCTTAATTGAGGATCAAATTGTGTTCCTGCATTATCAATAATTTCATCTAGTGCCTTTTCCACGCTTATCGCCTTACGATAGGATCGATCACTCGTCATAGCATCAAAGGAATCTGCCAAAGCAATTATACGAGCTTTAAATGGAATTTCATCAGCCTTTAGTCCTCTAGGATATCCATTTCCATCCCATCTTTCATGGTGAGCTAATACATATTCTGCCATTTCTGCCATTTCATTAACCGTACTAAGTATTCGATACCCCACTTCAGAATGTTTAGTCATCTCGGTCCATTCATCTTTAGTCAATTTTCCGTTTTTATTTAGCATACTTTCATCAATACCGATTTTTCCAATATCGTGAAGTAATCCTACACTCTTTAATTCTTTAATCTCATCTTCATGCATTTTTAAAGCTTTACCCATTTTCTCACATAAGTCAGAAACACGTTTTGAATGCTTTTCCTCACGTTCATTTTTCTCATGTAATGTATGCATAATAGTATGAATGTTTTTACTTCGCATACTTGGGCTCTCAAATAGTTTTTTCTTATACAAACTATCTTCTGCCTTTCTTAAAACTTCATTTATATCTTCTTCTGGTAATACTTTTGAGGCCCAACCAAAAGATATTGATATATCCAAATTATTCATTTTATCCTTTGATGCAGCCTCTTGAACACGTTTTGAAATAGCTGCTACTTCTATTTCATTTGCTCTTGGAATAATTACTATAAATTCATCTCCGCCAATTCGTGCTATTATTTCTTCTGATCTACAGTTTTCTTGAATTAAATTAGCAACCTTTTTAAGCAATTCATCCCCTGAAGCATGACCAAAGGAATCGTTAATGAGTTTTAATCCGTTTACATCTCCCATCATAAGTGTTAACGGTAAATTTTGACTAACATCTAAGCGTTTAAGTTCTTCATGGAAAAACCTTCTATTATATAGTCCTGTTAATTCATCATGATAACTTAGATATTCCATTTGCATTTCCATTTTTTTACGTTTTGATATGTCTCTAATAAGCGCGTGTAATACTTCTCTTCCTTCTAAAATAATTGGCGTTAATACTATTTCTGTTACTATTTTTTTCTTATTGTCTAGTTCATGAGTCCATTCAAATTTATGATATGAATTTTCCTTACAAAGTGCCATCATATTTGCAGCTTTTACTTCTGACAATTGTCCGTCAGGTTGCTTTTCAGGTGAGAAGCCTATTACTCCCCTTCTAATAATGGTTTCTTTCTTTCCATTAGCAAACATTATAGCCGCTGATTTATTACAATCTAATATTTTATTATCATAAAATGTTAAAATTGCATCAGTAGAATTTTCAAAAAGCATTCTAAAGTTACGTTCACTAAGTGCAAGTGCATCTTTAGATTTTTTCTTATGAGTAATGTCCTCTATAAAGCATATTTCATCATAGTCATCGTCTGATTCAATATTTAATACGATTTTTAGATTTGTCCATATTATAGAACCATCTTTTTTAATATACCTTTTTTCGTATTCAACGGTCTTTAATTTACTATTTTCTTTTTCATTCTTTTCATTAGGAAGATCCTCAGGATAAGTTATGCTCATCCAATCAACACCAACTATTTCTTCTAAACTATATCCTATAATTTTTATAAATTTAGGATTAGCGTAAGTAATTATTCCTGTATTTGTATTTGAAAGTGTTATTCCAACAGGTGCTTGATCAAAAATCGTTTTTAGCCTGTTTTCGTTTTTCTGTAATTTATTCAATATTATTCTGCTCTCATTTGAAAACGACAATACTTTCCCTATAAAAACTGTTATTAAAGGGTATACTAATATAATAGGAATACTCAGTGACTTCATTGTACTTATAACTTTTTCCTTTGGAAGTGTTATCATTAATAAAACCATGATAATATGAACTAATATCCCCATAAAGTAAAGTTTCTTTCCTGTTATTGTCTGGTTATGTGTCTTCTGATTATTATAAAAATATACACCTAATAGCGATGATGTTATAATCACGCAAACTCCCATAATCATACCAGGGCCACCTTGATAAACACGTAGCGTAATCGCCATAACCGCAGCCACAGCTACCGCTTTAGGGCCAAAAAACATACCACATAAGCTTAACATGACTGATCGCCCATCAAAAATCATGCCTGGTACTAAAACAAGTGGTTTTAGCATTCCAATAATACATGCAGTACCATATATGCTTCCTTGTACTAACCATTTCATCCATTTCTTATGATGTTTATAATTTATTAATCCGGAAATAATACTAACGGCCAATAGTGCACCCATATTATATATTAATTGAAGTATAATAGTCATTATGTTCCCTTTCATTTAAGTCTGTATTTGTGTTTATATCCCTATATAGCGTGTTTCTATTATACACTCTTAGGCTTTGTATGACAAATAAAAAAGCTTCTTGCGTTAATTAATATATTCTGTCAAAATAGTATATATTATATGAAACAATCCATTGTGGTTAGTGTACAAAATTATTTAGTTAATTATTTTACACACCTATAACATTTTGAAAGCAGGAGATAAAAAATGAAAGTATATAAAGGAAATATAATTACATGTAATAACAGTATGGATACATATAAGTATCTAGTAGAGGAATATGGAAAAATTGTATATATAGGCAACTCTTTAGCTACAAGATATAAAGGCTATATTCAAGAAGACTTACATGATAAAGCCTTACTCCCATGCTTTGGGGATAGTCATTTACACTTTTCTTCCTATGCTTTATTTAACTCTACCTTAGATCTTCGAGATATAAAAGATTTTAACGTTCTTAAATCCAAACTATTATCTTATTATGATCAAAACAAACCTAAGATTATTTTAGCTTTTGGTATCTCTGCTCACTCTATTAAAGAAAAAACTCTAGTTACTAAATCGTTATTAGATGAACTAGATATAGATATACCAATCATGCTTATCAAATACGATGGTCACGCTAGTGTTGTTAACTCTAAAATGCTAAACATGTTACCTAAGAAAATCCGTACGATGAGAGGATATTTTGAAACTGAGGGACAATTATTTCAAGAGGCATATTTTGCAGCTACAGATTTTGTGACTGGGAAAGTTAGCATTCCTTCTTTGCTAAAAAATATGTTAAGAGGCATCGATCAATTAGCTGACTACGGTATAGGAATGATTCACACATCAGAAGGAATCGGTTTCCCATTAGATTTAGATATAAGTATCTCTCGTCTATTAAAAAAGGGATTGATGAATCCATTTCAGATACGATTATTCTTTCAAACTATGAATACTAAGAAAGTACTTAAACGCATGTTACCTCGCATTGGTGGTTGTTTTGAAACCGCTTTAGATGGTTGTTTTGGTTCTGTTGATGCAGCACTACTTTCACCTTATGAAGAAACAGACAATAGAGGTATTTTGTTTTATGAGGATTCTATTGTAGAAGCTTTTGTTAAAAAGGCTCATAGAGAAGGTTTACAAATCGCCCTTCATGCCATTGGAGATAGAGCATTTGATCAAGCTCTTAGAGCATATGAAAAGGCTTTATTACTACACCCGAAAGAAGATCATCGACATACCATTATACATGGATGTATGATTTCTAAAACTTCGCTAAAAAAAGCAGGTGAACTAAAGCTTATAGTTGCAGCTCAACCAAGTTTTATCCATTGGGATTTAGAACCATTATCCTACATGGAAGATTTGTTAGGAGAACGAGCACAAAGCTTAAATCCTATCAACTCAATGATTCAATCAGGTATTACTGTTAGCGGCGGTTCTGATGCCCCTTGTACAGTTCCTAATCCTATTGAAGGAATTTATGCTGCTTGTAATCATTACAACAAAAAAGAGGCTATTTCAATCGAAGAAGCCCTTCGTATGTATACCTATAATATTGCATTTGGAACCTTTGATGAAAAAGAACGTGGTTCACTAGAAGTGGGAAAATACGCGGATATGATTATCCTTAATAAAAACCCACTTACAATGAACAAAGAAGATTTATTATCCTTAGAAGTAGAACGATTACTTCTTAATGGAAAACCCTATGTTAAAGGTCAAACTATTGGCAAATTGATTCAAAAATCACTAACCTTAACTAAAAACTCACGATAAATAATATACCCTTCTATAGAAATAGCTGCCATTAAGGTTACATTAATTGGTGATGTAGAAGTTGTTACTACACCTACATCACTTACAATATTTTCGTGTGAACTTGACCAACTAATAATCGAACCATTAGCACCTACTACTGCTAATTCAATGTTGGATTTTACTAACGTACTATCCTCGCCTTGTCCATAAATTATTTCAACTGCCAAAGCATCACTACCTAACTGATTAAGTAAGTCTAATTCCTTTTCTTTAACCGTTAGTGCAAACGTTTTTGTACCAGACTCATCTCCATTACTTACAACTGCTGTTAGTATAATATTTACATCGTTTTCTCCTCTTGTAACTGTACCATTGTTACTAATTGCTAAATTGTTCGACGACCATATAATTGCACTTCCGTTTTCACCAATTGTTGGTAATATTACATGAGTTTTTATAGACTCTGCATTATCTGAAAATCTATATCCTATATCTATTGCTGCTAAGTCTAATTCCATTAACTCTAGGTTATTTGCTTCTGTTTCCTCTTTTACTGTCAAGTTATATTCAACAGTTTCAGTTAGGCCTGCTCGCATTAATGTTGCTGTAATTTTTACGCCTTTATCTTCTTCACCTAGTTTTGGGCGTACTACTATTCCAGCTACATCATCTATGCTGATAATATTTGTATCATTACTTGACCATGTAACAGAAGTACCTTCACTTCCTGTATACATAAAACTAACATTATTTCTTACAGCGTTAATACTATCCTCACCACTATAAATAATTGAAATTTTTGTTTTATCAAGTGCAATCATTTCAGCATCTACGCCTTCTTTTTCTTTTACCGTAATCACAAATTCTTTAGTTTGTGATTCTGTTTCTTTTGTGATTGTAGCTATCAAAGTAACTTCTTTATCTCCCTCACCAAAATTCGGTCTTGTAACACTTGTATTAAAATTATCTGAAATTATTTCACCAATACTAATTGTATTAGTATCTGAGGAACTCCAACTAATATCTGAACTGTTAATAGCCCCTACTTTACTTAGTTCAAGATTCTTAGTTACACTATTAATATTATCTCCTTCTGCATAGTTTATTAATAGAACTACTTTGTCTTCCTCTACCTGTTCAGGCAAACTCCCTCCAGATAAAGCTATTACTGTTAGATTAAATTCTCTTGCTGATGAGACTCCGTTTTTCTCAACCATCGCTTCAAGTGTTACTACTTCATTTTCTCCATTAGGTCTACTAACATTTCCTGCATTATCAATAGCAGTTCCTGACTTTATAGTCCAAGTAATTGTAGAACCTTCGACTCCGTTTGTAGGAAGTGTTATTTGTCTTGTTACATACTCCTGATGATCGCCTATTTCATAGCCAATTTTAATGTTTATTTTATCCGTTGATACATCAATAGAATCTTTTGAAACAGCAAAAGTTTCTGTTGATGTATTACCTGTCATATCACTTAATGTTGCTATATATTCACCACCTATATTAACATTTTCTCCTGTAGCCGGATTAGTCGTTACTCCACTTGTAATGTTTTCAAGTGTTAATGACCCTTCTGCAAAGGTAATCTTTGGTGCCGAAATATAATAACTATTAGTATTATCCATCTCACCATTTATAATCATAGATGGAGGTATCGTGTCTAGTACAACATCAGATATTGATGTGACTGTAGCTGTAATATTTCCTGTTTTATCTATTATATTTTCGATTTTTATACTTAAGGTTCCTTCTATAATGCTTGTAGTATTTGGTATTAAATATTCTGCTTTCCACGACGTTTTACCATCATTTTCACTACTTACAACAGCTTTTCTTCCGCCAATAAAAACAGTTGGTATACTATCTACACTTTCGTCAGTTTCAAATAGTATTTTAACACGGTCGCCAACTGTTGCCTTTTTCGAATCATTCTCATTATCTGAACTTATACTTATAATATTCATAATCGGTGCAGTGTTATCTACAAATACAACATTACTTATCAAAGATCCTGAAGACATATTCCCAACACTATCACTTGCTGTTTCAGCCGAAATTTTGATTGCTACTGTGCCTTCACCCATTAGATTATCTAATACTACTCTTCGTTTTAATGGTTCTCCATCAACTTCTTCTATATTAACATAAGCGTTTGCTGTACCTGTTCTAACAAGACCAATATCGTATTGTCCCAATGTAATTGTCTCTGTATCTAAACTATATGTAACGATGTACTCTGCCGAGCCTGATGCTTGTGCATAAGAATCTGAAGGTCCTTCTACTGTAACTGTAGGTCCTAGCGTTTTAACAGATAATACAGCGTCAGATGCTTCTGATATGTTGCCAGCTGCATCAATAATATATAATCTGTACTCACCATCTTCTAAAGGTGCATTAATATCTTCTGATCTTCCATGTGTAGATGTTATTGTTAATCCATTTGCAGGCTCTATACCTAAATACCCTATTGGTGCAAATCGTATACTGTCGCCATCTTCTCCTCCGTCACAGTCAACTGACGTTTTTAGAAGTTTTATTATTTTACCACCTGTTACATTATCATTTTCCTCAAACAAAATATTTTGATTTGTTGGTGCTGTCGAATCTACAACAAGGGAAAAGTTACCTAATGTTTCTACAGACTTATTGCCAGCTGCATCAATAAGTGCATCTTCCAATACTTTTATGTTAATTATACCTTCTTTTGTTAAATCAACAGGTAAATTAATATTGATTTTCCTATGTGATAAATCAATATCTTCTATTGTAATAAGGTTTTCAAGCTCTGAAATACTATCAGCAATCGTACCAACACCTGATAATATTACTTTACTTTTATCATTCTCATTAATGCCATATTTTGTCGTGTTTATATCATCTATTATCAGTTCATAGGATACCGTTCCTCCATTTTTAACAGCATAACTTGAAGGTGTTGACACATATATAATCGGCCTTGTACTGTCATAAATAATTGTGTCAGATATTCCAACACCAATATTATCAACTGAATCTTTAAATCTTACATAAACCGTTTTTATTCCATCATTATCACTAAGAGCCCAGTTTTCATATCTATCTGTATATGAAACCCATCCAGAGGACACTGAAAAATCTGACACATTACTTATTTCCATGAATTTTGGAATCGATGCATCCTGTTCATCACCAGAACCACCTGTATCAGCAGCATTAATATTAATGATATTTACAGTCTTATCTCTTGTATATATTGCATCGCCGTAAGTTGCGTCAATATCAAACCCAGTACCTGTAGGTATATTTCTATCTATTTTTACAACTTTAGAATCTATGTCTATGCCTATATTTCCTGCTTGATCAACCGTTCTTGCTTCAATTGTAGTTTCCCCTGCATTTATAATATTAAATTCTCCACTATAAGTAGTCCAATCAAGTGTTGTTGCACCAGATAGTTTATACTCTGCGTTTTTAGGTCCTGATTGATAAGTTCCTGTGTCAAGTATATCTGTTATTGTAACTGGTACTGACTCGGCATTTGTCCAATCAGTATTAGTATCGATTGTAGGCGCTAACGGTTTAGTTTTATCCACATATAATGTCTTACTCCAAGTCGTTGTGCTTGTTGCATTATTCTTACCTGTTTTATCGTTTCCATTAATACTAACTGCTGTTATAGTACTTTCAGGAATCGAATCCGATAATACATTCCAAGACAGTGACCATGGTGTATCTGTCGTTGCATTAACTACTGTCTCTTTCTTAACACCATTTATTGTTCCATCTATTGTTACTGTATTATTATCACTATCTGTTACAGTTCCCGATAATGTAAATGTATCATATCCACTAACCTCTGATCTATAATCATCTGTAGCAGGTGATGTAATAGTAATTAATGGTGAACCATTAATTTTCACAGTCTTAATACTACTATCAGACGTCACTACATTTACTAAATTTCTAGCAACAGCTTTATAACGATACGTTGAATCTGCACTTAAACCTGTATGTGTTTTTGTTAAATTAGAGGTGTTAACCCAACCATTAAGTGAGTTCCACGATCCACCATCTTTACTGTAATATACATTATAAAGCGTATTACTAGGATTACCATTTTGTCCCACTGTAATCGTATTCTTTGTTTGATCTACAGCATCATTTAGAACATTTATTGTAGGTGTAGCTACATTTGTATATTTAGAATAAGTGCTACTTATATTTGAATTTGTAAGTCCACTAGCTGCTGCAATTACTTGATAATAGTACGATGTATTTCTAGAAAGTCCTGTATTATAATATGAAGTACTTGAAGTATTTCCAATATATGAACCATTACGATAAATATTATAACTAGTAGCTCCTGATACTGAATTATAATAAACTCTTAAATTCCCTATGCCTGGAGTGATAGACGTAATAGTAGGTGTATTAAGTTTTACAGATATACTTGCATCAGCTGAATTAGTTCCATCTGGAGCATATACATCCCAAGTTCTTGATGCAGAAGATGTAGATGTTGTAGAAAATGTAATATTACGTAAAATTGCATTTCCTATA
>JAOZKH010000183.1 GCA_029935405.1 Vallitaleaceae bacterium
TGATATTTTAACCAACTCTTTAGGAAATATGTTTGTCAATTCTCTTCCTACCATCATTTTAATCAAGTTTTTTTCAGAAAGTTTTTTGGTCAATTCACTACCAACAAAAAGACCGTCACGTAAAATTGTAATTCTTTCGCATATCCGGTATATTTCATTCATCTTGTGTGATATGTATATAATCGAAACTCCCTCATTACTCAATTGTTTTATTATTTTGAATAATGATTCAACTTCTTTATCTGTTATAGCCGACGTAGGTTCATCCATAATTATAATATTCGATTTATAAGAAATTGCTTTCGATATTTCAATCATTTGCATTTCTGCTATGCTTAAATTTTTCATCAATATTGTTGGACTTATATTAATCTCTAACTTCGTAAGAAGTTTTTTTGTCCCTTCTCGCTGTGCTTTTTTATTAACTATATTTGTATTCTTATATAATATTTCACGTCCAATATATATATTTTCACTAACCGACATCTCTGGTATAGGATTCAATTCCTGATGAATCATAGATATTCCATTATCTATCGCATCTAATGGTCTATCTATATTAATAACTTTATTATCTATCAATATTTCACCCATATCTTGTTTTAAAAGGCCTGCTAATATTTTCATTAAAGTAGATTTCCCAGCACCATTTTCTCCCATAAGAGCGTGCACTTCACCTTTTTTGATTTTTAACTGTACATTATCAAGTGCCTTAACTCCAGGAAATGATTTTGTGATTTTTCGCATTTCTAGTATATATTCACTATTTTCCAATATATTTCCTCCTTCTAAGACATACTCTACTTTATTACTTTCATTGAAATCTCTAATAACCAAACTAGTCGATGTGATTATCTCTCGAAACATATCTTTGTCCCTATTAAATCGAACTAGTAGTGTGTCAACTGTCACTTCTACAATTGCCGTTATAAGTTCTTCCTCATCTGGACTTGATAAACAGTTTAGGCAAATTATTCCTTTAACCTGTGTTGAAAGTAGTTTGATAATATTTTCTTTCTTTAGTTCTAAATCATTATCAACATTCACATGAAGCATAGTATATTCATTTTTTCTTAATTTCTTTTCTATAAATAATTTCTGTGGAGTATGGATTTCTAAAACTATGTATTATTACACCCATAAAGTTAACCTCTGTTCTTAATCCTCGTGCAATCAAGCTTTGAATATAATCATACTGCTTCATTTCCTCCTTAACTTTCTTTTGTTTCTGGTGCCACATAACCTTTATCACTAAATACTTTTGACATGATTGATCTCGATATACCTATCTTTTCTAATAATTCATTTAAGGTCTTTTCCACAGTAATTTTCCTATCTAAATTTATGGGAATTTTCTCACATAATACGTTTTTTATATACTTCACACATAATAATCTTATCTTTTGGCTTACTTTTTAAGTTTTCAATGTGGAATCGTTCCCATGTTTTTTGAAAAATATAAAAGCGCACTTTCCGCTTCTGAAGACAGTATATACCTTATAAAACTACTCGTCAAGCAATTTTATCATATTTATTTACCTAACTTCGTTTACCTTTCTATTGTTTTAGGTTTCAATGATGTCAATAATAAACGAGAACGTTCTCATTTATTGCGACTTGTAGTAAATATCAAATATAAATACAAACCATACTTATTTGTGATTAATGATTAATTATTTTTCACAACAATATCTTGGCCGTAATAAGCTCTTTTACCATGTTTTCTACTATAATGTTTGTCTTGCAAAACAGTAGATATTGTTGTACTTGATTGATTAATTTGTAGAGTATATAGTGCCATTTTAGAAATTTCTTCCATTACGACAGCATTATGCACCGCATTCTTAGAACTGCTTCCCCATGTGAACGGCCCATGTCCTGAAACAATAACTCCAGGTACTGCACTAGCTTCTATATCTCTCTTATCAAAGGCTTCAACAATCACATTACCTGTTTCCTCTTCGTATTTTGAACAGATCTCTTCCTTTGACAAATCCCGTGTACAAGGTATTGGTCCATAAAAATAATCTGCATGTGTTGTTCCATATACAGGAATATCTTTTGAGGCCTGTGCCCAGCTTGTAGCATACTTTGAATGTGTGTGCACAATTCCCTTTATTTCAGAAAAAGCTTTATATAGTACAATATGCGTTGGTGTATCTGATGAAGCACGGTAATTACCTTCTACAATGTTTCCTTCCATATCAACAACAACCATATCTTCAAATTTCATTTTACTATATTCTAAACCACTTGGTTTAATTACAATCAATCCTTTTTCTCTATCAATTCCACTGACATTTCCCCAAGTGAAAGTAACTAAACCATACTCAACTAAGGCAAGATTAGCGTCTAAAACCTCCTTTTTAAGTTTTTCTAACATGTAAATCCTCCTTCGGCGAGTTTTTTCATTATAAACTTTTTAGCCTTTATTATTTCGTCTACAGGATCGTTATTATTTTCTCCACTCCACATTTCAATCACAAATGGACCATAATAGTCAAGTTCTTTTAGCTTCTTGAATATTTTTACGAAATCTACGCACCCATCACCAAAATTTACATTTTTGAATTTTCCTTTGAAAGTTTTTGTCACTCTCAATGCATCTTTTAAGTGAACAGCTACAATTTTATGATATCCTTTTTCTATTTCCTCTTCTACAATATTTCCCCATGCAGACAGATTCCCTGTATCCGGATACACTGTAAGCCATGGCGAATTTATTTTTTTATCAATTTTCATATACTTTGTAATCGAGTTAATATATTCAGTATCCATTATCTCAATTGCCAACATCACTTGGTTCTCTGCTGCCATTTCAGTACACTTTTTTAGATTTTGCATAAACATGTTATGTGTATCTTCATCTTGCTCTTCATAATACACATCGTATCCTGCTAATTGAATAACTCTAACACCTAACTTTACTGCAAGTTTGATTGCTCTCTCCATTAATTCCAATGATTTTACTCTGGTTTTTAAATCTTTACTTCCTAACGGAAATCTTCTATGTCCACTAAAACACATGCTATTTAAAGTAATACCTGTTTCTTGAATGGCCTTATTAAGTTCCATGATTTTATCATCATTCCAATATAATCTTTCAAGACGATAATCCTTTTCATCTATTGACAATTCAACAAAATCAAACCCTAGTTCTTTTGCCAACTGAAGCCTTTCATACCAAGAAATATTTACAGGTAAAGCTTTCTCATATATTCCTAACAAGTTCTTCATAAATTATGACCTTTCATAAATATTTTATTCTACTAATAGCAACAACTATTTTTTTTCTATCTTCTTTACTGAATTTCGAATAATTAAATTAGTTGGTGTAATTATTTCCTGAAACATATCTTTATCACTTTCAAATCTTGCCAATAATGTATCAACCGTTACTTCTCCAATATATTTAACCGGTTGTCTTACCGTAGTTAATCCTGGTGATAGTAGTTTTGCAATCGGAATATCATCGAATCCTACAACTGATAATTCATCGCCAATCTTTATCCCTTTTTTTGCACACCAGTTATATATTTCTACTGCATTTGCATCATAGCAAGTAAATAATGCAGTAGGCATACATTTGTTTTCATAGGCATCATTTAATTGATTGATGTAATCAATTCCAATATAAGAATACTTTTTATCAATGATTATTCCCTTTTCCTTTGCCCACTCGAGATATACTTTATATCTTTCATTCCAAGAACTAATACCTAGTGTTATAGATGCAAACCCGATTTTTGAATGACCGTTATCATATAAGAAGTCAAGCATGTCAATCATTCCATTTGTGTTATCAGCATTTATAAGATTAGCATTTTTTATTCTCTTATTGCCTTCTACAATTACTACAGGTACTTTTGCCGTTGCTGTTAATAGTTCACTATCATTTGGACTTGACAAACAGTTTAA
>JAOZKH010000184.1 GCA_029935405.1 Vallitaleaceae bacterium
TATAAAAAGAACCATAATCATCTGTTTTCTGATTATGGTTCTTCTGTCGTAATATATCTAAAACAAATCACTATGCGTTCCTATTCTACTCAATATCAATATCAGATTATTTCCGTCGCGTTTATAAATCAATAACCAATCAGGTTGGATATGACACTCTCTATATCCTGTGTAGTTCCCTGATAGGTGATGATCCATATAGCTTTCAGGTAAAGGATGACCACTCACTAACATTGTAATTACTTTTTTAAGAATCTCCGTATCTTTCCCTCTTTTTTTAGATAACTTATAGTCTTTCTTGAATTGTGTGGTTCGTACAATATCATACTTCATCAGTTATCTAAGTCCTCAAACAAATCCTCTACAGTTGAAAATCTTTTTGTTTCGGGGTCATCCAATAAGCGTTCGCTCTCTATAATTGCAGCAAGCGTAGCCATATTAGGTACGTTAAGAGTTATATCGAAGGGAATTCTCTGTTCTCTGATGGATTGCTTTACAAACGCAGTTATAGCTGTTGTCATATTCAATCCAAGTTCAGCAAACAACTTTTCAGAGGTTTCTTTTAATTGTGCGTCCATCCTTAATGTAACAGTCTTCGTCGACATATTATTTTCTCCTTTCAATTAAATGTATTTGTATACTAATTGTATCACTTAAAGCACTTTTTGTACATACAAAAGTCATATACCAAACGTCCCTGTCACCACACAATAGTGGCAAGGACGCCGGGACATTATTATGTGTCTCTATAATGAGATCCACATTGAGCAATCTCTATTTGTCCATTTACAATACGGTTACTATCATCAATTCGTCTGCTCCAAAAGCCTTTAAATTCATGCCTTAATGGTTCAGTTTTACCTATTCCATCATAGCCATTACGATCTATATCTTTGATTAGCTGATTTATACGTTTCAAGGTCTTTTTGTCTTGGGTCTGCCAATACAGATAATCCTTCCACGCACCATCCTGCCATACTTTAATCATCTGATACCTCTATCAATTCATAATGGGTTCCTTTCCCTGCATTGAGATCATCAATAGATTTTTTCAATCTCCTTTGATTCACCTCGCTATAAAAAGGGTCAGGTTCAGCAGTAATTTCAAACGGTATTCTATTTTGGCGTACCGCAGTCTTTGCAAACACACAAAAAGCAGTGGTCATGTTCATTCCTATTTCAGAACAAAAAGCATCAAATTGTTTTTTTAAGTTCTCATCTATGCGGATATTAATATTTGTTTGCGGCATAAAAAAACACTTCCTTTCTTTATTATGCATCTATTATACGCCGAAACAATGACATTGTCTATATATTTTCTTACACCGTCATAACATTTGACAACATTGCACTAACAGAGAAGGTCCTAGACAAGCGTGTTGTTGGACACTGCGGCGCGTTAGATATGTTAGCCAATGAAAACGAAGATATCAAAAGGGCGGTTGAAAAGCTAGAGTATGTTAGTTTAGATAGAGATTAACGTTTTAGAATAGATCAAATAGATAAAGCCATAATAGATCATTTAGCTGAAAAAGCAGCTAATAGAGAAGAAGGATATAATTAAGGGATAGAACAAGGAGAAGCAAAGGGTGAGATTGCAGCTAAACAACAGACGGCTCTTAAAATGTTATCAAAATCCTACTCTATGGAACAAATTTCTACTATTACAGGATTAAATAGTGATGAAATTAAAAATTTGAGCAATGGTTAAAAAAATCGGTGAGAAATTCATTAGGCACGGTTCGATGCATTGCGGTAACAGGTACCACACACTCTACGTACTAAAGCCACAACAAAATTTGCTGTGGCTTTTAAGGCTTCTTTAATGTTTTGTCATGTTCTCCTATATTTCTTATAAATATTCCATCCTCTGTAAATTGCCAGGTCATTCGAATTCCCATTGTAATTGTCATTTCAAAGATTCTATTTGTTCCTCGAACCTTTTTGATCCTTAAAGATGTGTGAAATGGTGGAGTTGGTTTGTTAAGAAATTTACTGAATTGAGTTTCAAATGCCTTTTGATCCATTTTATTTAATTTTTTAAAGCTTTTTTTAAACTTAGGAGAATAATCAATTTTCATCTCTCAAGCCCTTCATTAATTCATCCAGGTTATTAGCTGTTTTAATACTTCCTGATTTTATATCTTCATCAATTTCTTTTTCTGCTTCCTGCCATTCATTTGTCCAAAACCATGCTTGATCTTTTGGTATCATCACCACTGGTTTTACTATTATTCTTCCATTTTCTATTTCAACATCGAAATTATCGCCTTCTTTTAATCCTAAAGTTTCAATAATACTCTTAGGAATTGTTATTTGAGATCTCCCTCTTAATTGAGTCAACATTGCAATCGCTCCTTTTCTGATTATCTCCTTTTCTGATTATCTGATTATACAACAAAAACGTGTCCCTGTCAAAGTCGTCAAGCTAAGCACAAAGATTACGTGCGGCTGAATCTTGAATATAGACAGAAGATCTATTAAATATTGATAATAAGTTCAAAAAAGTAACAGGTACCACACATTTCCCAATAAAGAGCTACGTGGAAACCTATTACCGCAATGGAATCAATGAAATGGAAGCACTCATAAGACTTTGTGAAGGGAATCCATATACACTAAAAGAACTTTTTAAAACTAATAGCGGTGAGTAAATCACCATTTATTAGTGTGCACAAAATCTATAATAAAAAAAAACGGATTCCAGAGTAATCGTGAAATCTGTCTTTTTTCATTATTATTGACTGTGAATGGTAACCATTAATGAAATTACTTAAAAAGTAATTTGACAATCAATTGTACTTTGTTATAATGTGTGTGTATAATAGATACACTTTACCTTCATAGAAAAGAATTGTTTGTTAGGAGAAAAGTTGGCTTATTTACTCATTGCACTAAGTGCATTTCTAATTGGATTTTCAGGAGCGTTAATGCCAGGACCATTACTTGGCCTAACTATTGATATCGGACTTAAGAAAGGACCTTTAGGCGGGTTATTTCTTGCCTTAGGCCATGCGATTCTTGATCTTGTTATTTTAATTTTATTATTACTTGGTCTTAAAGATTTTATGACTAAGCCAATAGTTGCTGCCACTATTGGTATTGTAGGTGGGTGTGTTTTATTTTATATGGGATATGATATGTTTATGAAAGCATATAAAAATAAAGTCTCCATGAATAGCACTCATTACGAAAGTGTGGATTCTCATTGGGGTGCTTTAATGATTAAAGGAGCTACTATAAGCATCAGTAACCCCTATTATGCTTTGTGGTGGTCTAGTATTGGTCTAGCTCTGATTATTAGTGCTTCATCATTAGGAAATCTAGGTATTGCTATGTTCTATATTGGTCATATTGCTGCAGATTTAATTTGGTTAGGTTTTGTAGGTTTTGCTATGTATAAAAGTCAAAAAGTGATGAGCCAAAAAGTATATAGAGGTATTATCTTTGGTATCGGTAGTTTTGTTGCTTTATTTGGTATTTATTTCTTTGTATCTGGGATTAATTTTTGGATTTAAACTAGAACCTAACTAATCTACTTTTCTATCTATAAAAAATGGTGCATTGCACCCTTATCATTGCGATAACAGGTACCAAACAATTGCCTTCTTTTTATATTTAGAAATATTTGAATCTTTTCTTCCAGATAAAATGTTTGCAATTAGTTTTTCCAACGTCGTTAAAAGCTTTAGCCTTTATTCAAATAAATCTAACTTCGAAAAATTACCAAATACTCCTCCTGTATGTATAAACAATACTTTTGATCCTTTAGTATATTTACCTTTTTTAATTTCTTCTATCACTATGTGATTTTGTCATCTTAACCCTTTATGAAATCTTTTAAAGCTTTTGCGCCTTCTTCACTTGTAGCAGCAGCTGCTTTATTTTCTTCTTGGATTTGTAAAA
>JAOZKH010000185.1:0-2609 GCA_029935405.1 Vallitaleaceae bacterium
CTAGGGTATGCTTGGGACTTTCACCCTTAAGATTGCGCCCATGCTGGGCACACTATGATAAAAACCTGTCTAATTAATTCAATCAGACAGGTTTTATTTATATATTATATAGTTTTGATAACTTAATCGTCGCTTTGATTAAGTTCCGCGCGTACATCAATAAATGCTTGAACCACTTTGTCAATATTTTCTTTGGTATGTTCAGCAGATATTTGAGTTCTGATCCTAGCTTGTCCTCTTGGAACAACAGGAAAAGAAAAACCAATTACATAAATACCTTTTTCAAGAAGTTTATTAGCCATCGTTGTAGCAAGTACAGCATCATATAACATAACAGGTACTATAGGGTGTACACCGCTAGGAATATCAAAGTTAGCTTCACTCATTTGTGATCTAAAATAAGCCGTATTTTCCTCAAGTGTATCACGGTATTTAGTCGTTGCTTTTAATGTTTTTATAATATGTAACGATGTATATGCAATTGCTGGTGCTAATGTATTTGAGAATAAATATGGTCTTGATCTTTGACGTAACAAGTCAACAATCTCCTTACGACCAGAAGTAAATCCTCCAGATGCTCCACCTAAAGCTTTGCCTAAAGTACTTGTAATTATATCAATACGATCTAATACACCGTTATACTCACCACTTCCACGACCTGTTTTTCCTACAAAGCCTGTTGCATGAGAATCATCTACCATAACGATAGCATTATATTTATCTGCTAAATCACAAATTCCTTTTAGATTTGCAATAGTGCCATCCATTGAAAAAACACCATCAGTTGCAATCATCTTTATTTTCACTCCACTATTATCAGCTTCAATTAATTTTTGCTCAAGATCTAACATATCGTTATTTTTATATCTATATCTTTTAGCTTTACATAGGCGAACGCCATCAATTATACTTGCATGATTAAGTGAATCGCTTATAATTGCGTCTTCAGGGCCAAGTAGTGTTTCAAATAAACCACCATTAGCATCGTAGCAGGATGAATATAAAATTGTATCCTCAGTACCAAGAAATGAAGAAATTTCTTGTTCTAATTCTTTGTGAACTTCAAGTGTACCTACAATAAAACGAACACTAGACATACCGTATCCCCAATAATCATAACTAGCTTTTGCTGCATCTATAACTTCTTTAGAAGATGCTAGTCCTAAATAATTATTAGCACAAAAATTTAGTAATCCTTGTTTAGTCGTTGTATCGATAATGCTTCCTTGAGGAGTTTTCACGATACGTTCCTCTTTCCATAGTCCTTGTTCTTTGATTTCAACTAATATGTTTTCATAGTGCTCTTTAAATTGATTATACATAATTTCCTCCTTGTGAAATTCATAATTAATCTATTATTTATTCTCTACTACTCCCAATTTAGAACAACTTTTCCACAATTACCACTTTGCATTACTTCAAAGCCTTTTTCATAGTCTTGATATGAATAATTATGAGTGATAATTGGACTGATGTCTAGGCCTGATTGAATCATACTTGTCATTTTATACCAAGTTTCATACATTTCTCTACCATAAATACCCTTAATAGTTATTCCATTAAAAATAACTTTATTCCAATCTATCTTAGTATCTTTACTCTGAATGCCCAACATAGCAATTTTTCCACCATGTTCCATATTATTAAGCATTGAATTAAACGCTCTTTCATTACCACTCATTTCAAGGCCTACATCAAAACCTTCCTTCATTTTCAGCTTTTTCATAGCATCTTCAATTGTTGAATTTCTTACATCAACAGTTATAGAAGCACCCATTTTTTTGGCTAATTGAAGTCTGTATGGATTAATGTCAGTTACAACAATATGCCTTGCACCAACATGTTTAGCTATTGCTGTAGCCATAATACCAATAGGACCAGCTCCTGTTATTAATACATCCTCCCCAACCATATCAAAACTAAGTGCTGTATGCGCTGCATTTCCAAATGGATCAAAAGAACTAAGTATTTCCTCAGAAATTTCAGAGTCACATAACCACACGTTAGTAGCAGGAATAACAAGATACTCGGCAAATGCACCTGCACGGTTCACACCAACACCTTGAGTATTAATACATAAATGCCTACGTCCTGCAAGACAATTTCTACACTGACCACATACAATATGACCTTCGCCAGAAACTAAATCACCAATTTTATATCCTTTAACATTTGAACCAACTTCTGAAATAGTTCCTACAAATTCATGACCTATGGTCATAGGAATCGGAATAGTTTCTTGTGACCATTCATCCCAATTATATATATGTAAATCGGTGCCACAAATTGATGTCTTTTTAATTTTGATTTTAACTTCATTCATACCACAAGTAGGTTCCTCAATATTTTCAAGCCATAGGCCTTTTTTAGGAAATTTTTTAACTAATGCTTTCATTTAACATAACCCCTTTCAAAATCATTTTTTTACTAAATCTAATAATTAATCAACTAAATCCATTAAACTATGAAAGTGTATTTTTGTCAAGGAAAAGAACGCATATGTCCTTGCTGCAAACACATACGTTCTTTGTTATAAATTCATGCTATTATTATGGTGTTAAAAGTAAATTTCTCATAGTTTTACTATTATTTTTCTTCTATAGAGTCTA
>JAOZKH010000185.1:2709-3845 GCA_029935405.1 Vallitaleaceae bacterium
TCTATAGAGTCTATAGTATCTATAGAGTTTGAAATATCTTCAGAGTTTGAAGAGTCTAATATAACAGGTTTGCCTTCAACCCACAGTCTTTCAAGATCATAAAATAATCTTTCATCTTTACCAAATACATGGAAAATTGTATGACCATAATCCATTAGTGTCCAACCACCATTTTTAGTACCTTCAATTGACTTTGGTTCAAAACCAGCTTTACTTAATTTTTCATCGATACTTTCAACAATAGCACCGATTTGAGGTTTGTTGTTACCGTGTACAATAACAAAATAATCAGCTAATACACTAAGCTCACTAATATCAATGATTTTAATATTATTACCAAGTTTATCCTCAATAGCGTTTACTGCAATCTTTAAAAATTCGTTCATATTTTCCTCTTTTCATTATAGGTTTACATAATTATATTCAAGTCAACTTGTTGATGCGTTTTATCTATAAAACTAGTTTAGATATAGATACAATTATCAAAAGTTTTTCGAATTAATTTTG
The DNA here is from genome assembly GCA_029935405.1 of Vallitaleaceae bacterium. Classification (GTDB taxonomy): domain Bacteria; phylum Bacillota; class Clostridia; order Lachnospirales; family Vallitaleaceae; genus UBA1351. The sequence goes on from JAOZKH010000185.1 coordinate 3,217, forward strand.
TAATAGTATTCATAGGTTTTTTTAGTTATATCATCTATTATTTGTCCACGATTAACCACATGATTAATCGTAAGCATTAATATCTTTACAAGTGTTGCATTAAGGTCATTGTAGGCCATTTTGCGAACTTTTTCTAATCCTGGGAATGATTTTCTATCAGGTTCAATAAAATCGGCGATATAGATTATCTTTTCAGTTAACGACATATTAGGCCTACCTGTTGTATGGTATTTAACAGCATTCAAAATATCTTTGTCGTAAATTTTATATTTATTATTTGCTATTACACTTCCTAATTTAGCATGAACTAAATCAATATTACTCTTCTCTGCCATTGAAAGTGGTATGTTATATTTTTTGACTAACTTCATCTTTTTATCATCCGAATAATTTTTGGCATTATCATGTAGAATTGCAGCAATGGAAACTTTTTGAGAATTACCACCATATATTTTTGATAATTCTATAGCAACTTTTTCAACATTTAATGAATGATTAAAACGTTTATTAGTTAATTTTCTCTTCATTTTAGAAACTAATTTTCTTCTGTTTTTTTTATAGTTCATTAATATACCTCGTTACGATACAAACCATAATTATTAATATAATCAATAATTATACTTGGTGTA
>JAOZKH010000008.1:0-12717 GCA_029935405.1 Vallitaleaceae bacterium
TTTGAAGAATCACCGGCTGTATTTTAGACGGCTTCTTTATGATTCGTTTTTAAAGAGGGCTGAATAGTAACAAACATACTATAAAATCTTAATAAAAATGTTTACAAAACTTTGTTGCTATGGTATAATTTTTAATTGGAAGATAGCCCTTGCTAGGAGTTAGGAGACTCCGTCCAACCCTTGGCATTTGGCGTTTTTATAATATTTAAGGAGGTTCATACAATGGACAAAGCTACAAAACAACAAATAATTAAGGATTACGGAAGAATTGCTGGAGACACTGGTTCACCAGAGGTTCAAATTGCTATTTTAACTGGAAGAATTAATGAACTTAATGGTCATTTAAAAATGCACAAGAAAGACCACCACTCAAGAAGAGGACTTCTTAAAATGGTAGGTCACAGAAGAAATTTACTTAGATATCTTCAAGATACTGATATCGAAGCTTACCGTACATTAATTAAAAGATTAGGTCTTAGAAAGTAAGACTAGGATGATAGAGCGGATTATTCCGCTCTTTGTTCAATCTACAAGGAAAAAGAGGCGTACCCTCTTTGTTCTTGTACAGGAACGTCACACTATAAAGTTTATGAGTAGAAATGTAAATACCCTGATGTTTTATATTAGTGCTTAGTTTTTGTTCTCCAACACAAGAGAAGTGGAGAATAGACACTAAGGACTAAAACTCAGGGCAAATTGAAAGGAGACAATTATGTCAAGAGTGTATTCAAAAGAACTTGCCGGAAGAACGCTAAGCATTGAAATCGGTAAAGTTGCAGGTTTAGCAAATGGTGCTTGTTTAGTATCATATGGTGAAACAACAGTATTATCAGTAGCAGTAGCTTCAGAAAAACCACGTGCAGGGATTGATTTTTTCCCATTAAGTGTGGATTATGAAGAGAAAACTTATTCAGTTGGTAGAATTCCAGGAGGATTTATCAAAAGAGAGGGTCGTCCAAGCGAAAATTCAATATTAACATGTAGAATGATTGACAGACCTATTCGCCCACTTTTCCCTAAAGATTACCGTAATGATTGTGGAATCGTTAATACAGTTATGAGTGTGGATCAAGATTGTTCACCAGAAATTGCTGCAATGATTGGTACTTCAATTGCTCTTTCTATATCAGATATTCCTTTTGCTGGACCACTTGGTTCATGTTTTGTAGGATTAGTTGATGATGAAATAATTTTTAATCCAAATCTCGAGCAAAGAGCAAAAACTGAAATGACAGTTACTGTATGTTCTACAAGAGATAAGATTACAATGCTTGAAGCAGAAGGTAATGAAATCCCTGAAGCTATTATGGTAGAGGCGATTTTTAAAGGTCATGAGTTTAATAAAGAGTTAATTAAATTTATTGATACAATTGTTGAAAAAGAAGGAAAACCTAAACATAAATATACAGAAGTAGGCGTTCCTGCTGAAATGTTTGTATCTATGAAGGAGATTATTACTCCTGAAGAAATGGAAGCAGCTGTATTTACAGATGATAAGGCTGAAAGATTCGCAAAAATTAGTGAAGTTAAAGAAGCTTTAACAGCTAAATATACTGAAGAAGACAATAAAGAATTTTTAGATATTGTTGATGAAGCAGTTTACCAATATCAAAAGAAAACAGTACGTAAGATGATTCTTAAGGATCAAAAACGTCCAGATGGCCGGGGAATGGATGAAATTCGTAAGCTTTCAGCTGAGATTGATATTATTCCAAAAACTCATGGTTCAGGATTATTTTCAAGAGGTGAAACACAAGTATTAACTATTACAACACTTGGTGCACTTAGTGAATCTCAAAGAATTGATGCATTAGATGAATTAGTAACAGGAAAACGTTATATGCATCATTATAACTTCCCATCATATTCAGTTGGAGAAACAAGACCAAGTAGAGGTCCAGGACGACGTGAAATCGGTCATGGTGCATTAGCTGAAAAAGCATTAATGCCTGTGCTTCCAAGTGAAGAAGACTTCCCATATGCTATCCGTACAGTATCAGAAATACTTAGTTCAAACGGTTCTACTTCACAAGGGTCAATTTGTGCAAGCTCATTATCATTAATGGCTGCAGGTGTTCCAATTAAGACACCAGTTGCTGGTATTAGTTGTGGATTAATTACTGGAGATACTGAAGATGACTTTGTATTATTAACAGACATTCAAGGCCTTGAAGACTTCTTCGGAGATATGGACTTTAAAGTTGCAGGTACTAAAGATGGAATTACTGCAATTCAATTAGATATGAAGCTACAAGGTATTTCAAATGAAGTTGTTGAAAAAGCAATTTATCAAACTCAAAAAGCACGTATGCACATCCTTGATGATGTTATGAATGTTGCAATTAGCGAGCCTAGAAAAGAACTTGCAGCTACAGCTCCTAAAATTACTCAAACTCAAATTGATCCTGAAAAAATCGGTGAAGTTGTTGGACCTAGAGGTAAAACAATCAATAAAATCATTGATGAAACAGGTGTTAAAATTGATATTAATGATGATGGTAAAGTATTCATCTTTGGAGAAAACCAAGAGATGGTTACTAAAGCTTTAGATATCATTGAAATGATTGGTAAAGACGTTGAAGTAGGAACTATCTACGAAGGAAAAGTAGTTAGAATTACTAACTTTGGAGCATTTGTAGAATTAGCTCCTGGTAAAGATGGTCTTGTTCATATTAGTAAACTTGCTAAAGAACGTGTTAATAAAGTTGAAGATGTTGTAGCTGTTGGTGATGTAATTTCAGTTAAAGTAATGGAAATTGATAGCCAAGGTCGTATTAATCTTTCTAGAAAAGCTTTATTAGACTAATTAATAAAACAAATATAAGCTATAATACAGGGAAAATAGGCATAAACCTATTTTCCCTGTTAATGTATATTCCAAGCGAAAGTGTTTGGAATAAGTTATACAGTTGATAGGAGAATTTATATGATTCATAATGCCACATTAGGCAATAATATTAGATTAATTGGTGAAGAAGTTTCTAATGTTAGAAGCGTATCTATAGGAATATATATAAAAAATGGTTCAGTAGATGAAACGATACTAAACGGTGGAATATCGCATTTTATTGAACATATGTTTTTTAAAGGAACTAATAAAAGAACAGCTAAACAATTAGCTGACGATATGTCTAGAATTGGTGGTAGAATTAATGCGTATACTTCTAAAGAATATGTATGTTTTTATGCGCATGTTTTGGATGAACATTTAAATGTAGTAATTGATATTCTAAGTGATATGTTAACTAATTCAAACTTTCTAAAAGAAGACATAGATAAAGAAAAAGGTATTATATTAGAAGAGTTTGCTATGTATGAAGACAACCCTGAAGAAGTTGTTATTGATGAATTACATGGAATCATATGGCCTAATCAACCTTTAGGATACAATATCATTGGAACCAAAGAAAATATCAAAAATATGAATCGTAATCAATTACTTGAATATGTTAATGATAGATATGTCGGTGAAAACATTGTAATATCAGTTGTAGGCAAAATTAAATTTGATGAAGTCACAAGTAAACTTGATAAATCTTTTTCAGCTATTAAGACTGGGAAAGCCGTTAACAGAGAACAGGCAACAATATATGTACCAAGTAAAAAAGGATTTGTTAAGGAAATTGAACAAGGGCATATTGCAATAAGTTTTCCTTCAATTAATTACTTTAGTGATGATACCTATGCCCTTAATATTATTAGCGTACTTCTTGGTGGTGGCTTAAATAGTAGATTATTCCAAAAAATTCGTGAAGATAAAGGCTTGGCATATTCAATCTATAGCTTTATTGAGACATTTCATAATACAGGTCTGTTTACTACATATGCAGCTACAAGTGTAGGTCAAATGGAAGAAATGTACTATGGAATATTAGAAGAAATAGCTCAATTTAAAAAACAGGGAATTACAGAACGTGAACTAATAGAAGTTAAAGAGCAAATCAAAAGTAATTTAATTATTGGCATGGAGAACATGAGTGCAAGAATGTCCCATTATGGAAAAGGTGAATTGTTACTTAATCGAATTAGACAGCAAGATGACATTCTCAGTAGAATTAATAGTGTAACAATGGAAAAGGTGTATCAGTTAATTCAAGAAACCTTTGATTTTGAACAAATGAGTGTAACTTTAGTATCACCTGATCAAAGCTTAATAAGTCAAATTTAATTAGCTTAATTAGATTAATTAGATTTGACTTATAATATCTAATTAAGTAATATATAATTAACAAATGAAATGAGGTGCACAGTGGAAACAATTAAAGTTTTTGTAGAAAGAACTGAAGATGGAAAAACACTAAATTTACCTATGTATCAAACAAAACATTCAGCAGGTATGGACATGTACGCATGCATACATAATGAAACAACTATTAATCCTGGAGAAATAAAATTAATTCCTACAGGTATTAAAATTGCAATCCCTGATGGATATGAAGCACAAATACGTCCAAGAAGTGGATTGGCTCTTAAGCATGGCATAAGCATGGTTAATACACCAGGAACAATTGATGCTGATTATAGAGGTGAAATCAAGGTTATAATGATAAACCATAGTAGCGAACCTTTCACTTTTAGTCATGGAGAAAGAATTGCTCAAATAATATTTAACCCAATTGTACAAGGCGTCTGGCTTGAAACTAATCAACTTGAAGAAAGTGCGAGAGGAGAAGGCGGTTTTGGTCATACGGGTAAATAATGAATTATTACGAGGCGATTATGGTTATGTATCATATATCAAAAAGCACAATGCAAAGGTATCAGTAGTATTATTAATAGGGTGTATTTCTATCTTTGTTATTGGATTAATGGTGCCTGAACATTTAAGAATATTTATGAATATATTTAGTGTATTATTGATACTACCTGCTGCACAATTTATTGCTAAGTTTTTAGGGTTTTATAGATATCAACCATTAGAAATTGATAAATTTAATAATTTAAAACAACTATCAGAAGATTTTCTTGTTCTTGGCGAACTTCCTATTATTCGTGGAAAACAGAACTACTTTCTAAGAACTATGATTATTGCAAAAACAGGCGTATATGTTCTAGTTGATGGATTTGATGATGTCAAGAAAAATCGTAGATTAATATTAAAAACGACAGAAGCACTAACATCAATTATTAAACCTAAAGGCTTTAAACAAAATGTTATTGTATTTAATGAGTATGAAAAACTTTATATGGAATTAGAAACCAACATAAAGCCTAAATGCTTTAATACAGATGATCAAGAATTAGGTGTTATTGCAAGAGAATTTATTTTGAAAACCCAATAAACTCGTTTAGAAGTAAACTCTTAACCATAATTAAAGATAAAAGAAAGATAATAACATGAAAGAAATAGTAGTAACAAATGAATATATAAATGTTCGAATAGATAAAATCGTATTAAAAGTACTTAAGAATGTAACAAAAGGATTTATCTATAAGATGTATCGCAAGAAAAATATTGTTTTGAATAATAAGAAAATTACCGGTAAGGAATTGCTAAGTGAAGGTGATGTTATTACCTTCTATTTTAGTGATGAAACTTTTGATAAATTTTCAAAAACTGAACTTATTGATGTCAAAAAAAATCAAAATAGTAATAGCTATAATGATGAAATAAAACCCTTAAAAAAAGACTTGATTATATATGAAGATATCGATTTGATAGTGTATAATAAAGAGAGTAATATGTTAAGTCAATCAAATGGGCGCGATCATCACTTAATGGAATGTTATGAGGCTTATATTAAAAAATATAATTTAGCAACTGACTTATTATCAAGTTATGGAGTTTGCAATCGATTAGATAGAAATACAACAGGTACGATTTTGATTGGACGTAACCCAAAAAGCCTTCGACTAATAAATGCCTGTATTAAAGAAGGGCGTGTTCAAAAACTATACCATGCAATTATTGTAGGTAATCTAAACGAAGATTTGGAATTAAAAGGATATTTGAATAAAAAGAGCACAAGAAATAAAGTAGTTGTTACCACTGATGCTAAAGGAGATTTTATTCATACATTAGTGTATCCAATTAAGAGTGATAATAACAATAAATATACATTAGTTGAAGTTGAGATTAAAACTGGAAAATCCCATCAAATACGTGCTCATTTAGCATCTGTTGGATATCCGCTAATAGGTGACGGTAAATATGGTGATAAAAAGGTCAATGATTTTTTTAGAAAGCAATATGGGATACGTTACCATATGTTACATAGCTATAGCTACAAAATAGGTTCGATTATTGAACTAAAGGACATAAGTAATAAAACTTTTACTGCACCTTATTTTGATGAATTTAAACAGTTAGTTAAGGAGCTGTTCTAGATGAAGAGAGATATACACTTGATTCAAAATAATATTAAAGACTTATTATTAGTTAAAGGCATAACTGAAGTTGGTTTTGTTCCTGCAAAACCACTGACTAGTTATGCCAATTTTATTGTGAATGACCATAAAAATCATGAATTAAACTATGATAATAGTTATCATAAAAATTTAGATTCCGAAGAATTTTACAATCCACAAAAGTTATTAAAAGGAGCAAAAACAATTATTACTATAATACTTCCTTATCATATGGAAAATAATAATCAAATATACAGTAAGAATAAAAATTATAAAATATCTAAAGCAGCGATTTTCAAAGATTATCACCATATAATTGAAGAAATACTAAGTAGTCTGCAAATATTAATACAGGAACAATATAATGCTAAATCAATAGTTTATTGTGATACAGGTCCGCTTAATGATAAAGCGGTATTATTACAAACAGGAGACTTTAAAATTCTTAGAAATAGTCTGCTTTGGCATAGAAAATATGGTAGTAAATTTTATATAGGATATCTCATTACGGATTTGGATATAAGTACAGACATAAATATTAATACGGATTTGGATATAAGTACAGACATGGGTATTAATACGGATTCAGATATTAATATTATAAAAAAAAATCAAGAAGATAATAATCATTTAAAGATGGCACATCCCTATTGTGAAACATGTGGTAAATGTGCCAATGCTTGTCCAAATAAAGCAATACAAAAACATGGACATTTGATTGGAGAAAGATGTATATCTTATCTGACTCAGAGTAATGATTGGGACAAATTAACTGACATGACCTTAAGCGGGTATATTTATGGTTGTGATATCTGTCAAATGGTTTGTCCTCTTAATAAAATTGATTTAAGTGAAAAGTATAGCTATGAGCCCGTAATTGGTGAATATGTTGAGTTAGAAGATATAGAAAAACTAAGTAATCGTGAATTTAAAGCTATATATAATAATAGTTCAGCAGGATGGATTGGCAAAAAACGTTTTATACGTAATATTAAAGAAAATATGTTAGGAGAGTAATTATGGGATATTTTAGAACCAGAGGTCTTAGAGGAAGCTCTCTTGAAGAATTTATTAATATGACTAATATAAAATACCGTGAACATGGATTAGGATTAATTCAGAAGATTCCAACACCTATAAAACCTGTTGAACTCGACCCGGTTAATGGAAATATAAAAAAAGCATATTTTGAAGAACGTTCAACAGTTGATTATATTGGTATCGTGCAAGGATTTCCTATATGTTTTGATGCTAAGGAAACATCAATGAAACGATTTCCACTTAAAAACATTCATCAGCATCAATTAGATTTTATGGATGATTTTGAAAAACAAGAAGGTATTGCATTTTTTATTATTTATTTTAGTACTTTTGATAAAACATTATTAGTTCCTTATACTTATATAAAAGCAAAATCATTAGAAGCATTAGAAGGTGGCAAAAAATCCATTGCTTTTAAAGATTGTGAATTTTTTTATGAAATAGTGAATAAAGATGGTTATATTGTTCATTATATAGATGCTTTAGATCAATGCATACAAGACAGAGAGGGATGAAAAATATGAATTTGAAAATGAGTATATTAGAAGAACGATTTGCAGTTTGCAAGATAAAGTCCACAGCTAAAATACCAAGTTGTATATTAAACAAAAAATTTGTATCAATTACAAGAACAGATGATGAACTTTCGATTGTACTTGATGAACTATTATTAAGTGATTATATTGATGAAATAGGAAAAGCTGAAGTATATAAGGGATTTAGAGCACTTAAAGTTGAGGGGCCACTTGATTTTTCCTTAATAGGCATATTATCAAGTATTGCAGGAACCCTAGCAGAAGTTAAAGTGAGTATTTTTGCTATTTCTACTTTTGATACTGACTATATATTATTACAAGATGAATCTCTTGAAATAGCAATTAGTGCTTTGAAAAAAATAGGTATTGACATTTGACCTAAATACTAATATACTAACTAAATAATTTAATGTGTTAGCGAATTAGCACTGTGAAGCGCTAAAGTGAAAGGAATAATATGAAAAATCAATTATTACATACAGTTGAAGGGCTTAAAGACATTCATCCAATAGATACAAGTAAAAAAAATGTTATTGAAAGAAATATTTTAAATGTGATTAATAGTTATGGCTACGAGCAAGTTCAAACACCTACTTTTGAATATTTTGATATTTATCATTATAAAAGAGGAACTGCTGACGGTAAGAATCTTTATAAATTTTTTAATCGTGAAGGAGATATACTTGCACTTAGACCAGATGTAACACCATCAGTAGCAAGATATATGGCAACGTTTTATAGCCATACTAGAGGGCCTAAAAGATTTTGTTATCTTGGAAATGTTTTCTATAACAATGAAAACTATCAAGGTAAACTAAGAGAATATACCCAGGCAGGAGTTGAATGTATAGGTATTGAAAATGCTGAAGCAGATGCAGAGGTTATTGCATTAGCAATTAACTCCTTATTAGCTTCTGGCTTGACAAAGTTTAAAGTTGATATTGGACATGTTGCTTACTTTAATGGATTAGTAAATGAAGCTGGATTAGATAATGATACACAAGAAACTTTAAGAATGTTAATAGATGATAAAAATTATATTGCTCTTGAAGAAATGTTAGAAGAACATGAGATTAAGAAAAATATCAAAAAGGCATTTATAGATTTACCAAAGTTATTTGGAGATGCAAGTATATTAGAAAAGGCAAAGACATACACAAATAATAAAATTTCAATAGATGCAATTGATAGAATTGAAGAAGTATATACAATTCTAAAAGATTATAATGTTTCTAAGTACGTTTCCTTTGATTTTGGAATGGTAAGTAAACTACAATATTATACAGGTACTATATTCAAAGGATACACCTATGATGTTGGAGATTCAATTGTTGATGGTGGACGATATGATAATTTATTAGGAACTTATTCATATGATGCACCTGCTACTGGGTTTGCTATTAAAATTGATGAACTATTAAATGCACTAACAAGACAAAAAATTGACATTGAAGTATTAACAGTTAATACATTACTTGTATATAATAAGGGACATAGAAGTACTGCAATTAAACTTGCAGAAAGTCTTAGAAGACAGGGTATGACAGTTGAACTTGGAATTAATGGTCTTAGTACTAAAGAAAGTATTGAATATGGTAAAGCTAAGAATATTGGCGGTATGATGATGATTAAAGATTCAGATACAATAATACTTAAAAATCTTTCGACTGATGAAGAAAGTACAACTTTAATATCTGATCTAGTAGAAGGAGGATTGTAATATGCGTTATTTGACTTTTGCATTACCTAAAGGTAGATTAGCAAAAAAAGTATTACATATGTTAGAAAAACAAGGAATTACTTGTTCAGAAATATATACAGATACAAGAAAACTTATATTTGTAAATGAAGAGTTAAAACTTAAATTTTTTATGGCAAAAACAAGTGATGTCCCAACTTATGTGGAATATGGTGCTGCGGATATAGGTGTTGTAGGTAAAGATACAATTTTAGAAGAAAAAAGAAATCTATATGAAGTAGTAGATCTTGGCTTTGGAAAATGTGATATGGTTGTTGCAGGTCCTAAAGAAATGAAAGAACAGCTTAAATATAATAATTCGATAAGGGTTGCAACTAAATACCCAAATATTGCTAAAGATTATTTCTATAATAAAAAAAACCAAAAGGTCGAGATAATAAAACTTAACGGTTCAGTGGAATTAGCACCATTAGTAGGTTTAGCAGAAGTAATTGTTGATATAGTAGAAACAGGCACAACACTTAAAGAAAATGGGTTGGTTGTATTAGAGAAAATTGTACCTGTGTCAGCTAGAATGGTTGTTAACAGAGTTAGCATGAAAATGGAAAGTGAACGAATCAATAAAATTATTAAAGGATTAAGAGAACTATCTTAAGAAAGGACACAATATGAAATATTTGGATTTGAGAGGTCAAAAAGAATTAGATATTGAAGATTTTCTTGTCAAAAGGGAACAAAGTTCTTATAACCAATACGAAGAAAGTGTTAATGAAATACTTAGTAATGTTAAGTCTAAAGGCGATAAAGCACTAATAGAGTATACTGCTCGTTTTGACAAAGTTAAATTAACAATTGATGAACTTATTGTTTCTAAAGAAGAGATTAAAGAAGCATATGCATTAGTCGAACCTTCTTTAATAAATGTAATTAAAAAGGCTTATACTAGAATTTATGACTTTCATTTTAAACAAAAGAAGTATTCTTGGTTTGATACTGATAAAGATGGTACAATGTTAGGTCAAAAAGTTACTGCTCTTTCTAGAGTGGGGGTTTATGTCCCAGGTGGAACGGCAGTGTATCCTTCAAGTGTACTAATGAATATAATTCCTGCAATTGTTGCTGGTGTTGAAGAAATTGTTATGACAACTCCAATACAAAAAAATGGTAAGTTGAACCCGACAACTTTAGTTGCAGCAGATATTTGTGGTGTGAAAACTATCTATAAAGTTGGTGGAGCACAAGCGATTGCGGCGCTAGCATATGGCACAAATCTGATTGCAAAAGTTGATAAAATTGTTGGTCCAGGAAATATATATGTTGCATTAGCCAAAAAGAAAGTATATGGACTTGTAAATATTGATTCTATAGCAGGCCCTTCAGAAGTTCTTGTTCTTGCAGATGAAAGTGCTAATGCAAGATTTGTAGCTGCTGATTTACTATCACAAGCGGAACATGATGAGCTAGCTTCATCAGTTTTAGTTACAACTAGTGAAGCTTTAGCAAAGTCGGTTAAAAAAGAGTTATATAATCAAGCGGATAAATTATCAAGAACTAAAATAATATTAAAGTCTTTGGAAAACTATGGAGCAATAATTCTTGTTGACTCAATAAACGATGCAATTGATATTAGTAACAAAATCGCTCCTGAACATTTAGAAATCTGCATGAAAGAACCTGTGATGATAATGAATAAGATTAAACATGCTGGAGCAATTTTTCTTGGAAATTATTCACCTGAACCATTAGGCGATTATATGGCTGGTCCTAATCATGTATTGCCGACAAATGGAACTGCTAGATTTTTCTCTCCACTTTCAGTAGATGACTTTATTAAGAAAAGTAGTATTATTTATTTTAACGAAGAAGCTTTAGGAGAGTTAAAAGACGATATAATAAGATTTGCTAAGGCAGAAAAACTAACAGCACACGCTAATGCAATTGAAGTGAGGTATAAAGATGAATAAATTTTTAAGAAAAGATTTAGCAAGCTTTACCCCATATCATTCACCAATTAAGCCTTACGAAATAAAACTTGATGCTAATGAGTCACCATTTCCACACCATGATGATTTCAAGAAAGTAATGAGTGATTTTTGTGCTGATAATGAAAACATTACAAGATACCCTGATACTGATGCTATTAAATTAAGGAATCAAATAGGAAAGTTTTATAATATTGATGCTGAAAATGTTATTTGTGGAGTGGGCTCTGATCAAGTCATAGATATGATTATCAGAGCATTTATATCTCCAAATGATAAAGTTGTAATGCCAACGCCATCTTTTAGTATGTATAAACTTAGTACTATAGTTAACCATGGTAGAGCAGTTGAAGTACCACTTGATAGCGAATATGAATATGAATTAGATAAGTTTATTAATACGATAAAAAAGGTGCAACCTAAATTAGTGTTTTTATGTACACCAAATAATCCTACAGGATGTATATTAGAAAGAAATGATATAATTAAAGTTATTGAAAACTGCAATTGTCCAATTGTAGTTGATGAAGCGTATGCTGAATATACAGGAATTAGTGTGATAGACTTAGTTAATAAGTATGATCATCTTATTGTACTTCGTACATTTTCAAAGGCTTTTGGACTTGCTGGTCTTCGAACTGGATATGCAATAGCTTGTAAAGATATGATTGATACAATATATATCACAAAACCGCCATATAATATTTCTACTTATAGTCAAAGAGCTTCAATGTTTGTACTTGAGCATTATGAGTTTTATATGAATCAAGTTACTAACTTGGTTGAAGAAAGAGAAAGGTTGGCTTTTGAACTTTCAAAACTAAGCATCGTTCAAAAAGTGTACGAAAGTGGAACTAACTTTGTCTTAGTAAAAGTTAACCAAGAAAATATTAAAAAGTTTTTAGAAACAAAATTAATACTTATTAGAGAATACCCATCAACTAGTAATCTTGCATCATGCATAAGAATTACAGTGGGCACCAAAGATGAGAATGATAAATTATTAGATACTTTAAAAACAATATAACGACATATAATACATATAATACATATAATACATATAACATATAACATATAACATACGACACATAATATACAACATACCATATAA
>JAOZKH010000008.1:12817-26267 GCA_029935405.1 Vallitaleaceae bacterium
ACATATAACATATAACATATAACATACGACACATAATATACAACATACCATATAAAACTTAAAAAAATATATTTTTAGGAGGAGTTATGTCAGGAAGAAATGCAGTGATTGAAAGAAAATCGAAAGAAACTTCAATAAAAATATCTTGTCAATTAGATGGAATTGGGGAATCTAACATTGATACAGGAATTGGGTTTTTCGACCATATGTTAACTCATTTATCAAAATACAGCTTTATTGATATGAATGTTAAAGCTACAGGTGATACATTTATTGATTCACATCATACTGTGGAAGATGTTGCTATAGTGCTTGGTGATGCAATAACTAAAGCTTTTAGTGACAAGAAGGGTATCGTAAGATATGGTTCAACTACGATTCCAATGGATGAAACATTAGTTTTAGTTAGTTTGGATTTATCAGGAAGACCATACTTGAGCTTTAATGCTCCGTTTAGTTGTGATCGTTTAGGGACTATGGAAACTGAAATGATTGAAGAGTTTTTTCGTGCATTAACGGTTAGAATGAAGATGAACTGTCATATTGAAGTATTACATGGTAAAAACAATCATCATATAGCAGAAGGAATATTTAAAGCTTTTGGTAAAGCTTTAGATGAAGCTAAAACTATTGATTCAAGAATTACTGATGTATTGTCAACAAAAGGTATGTTTGATTAAGGAGTTGTTATGATAGGAATAATTGATTATGGAATGGGTAACCTTAAAAGTGTTTCAAATGCATTGACTTTTTTGGGTGCAGAGCATTTTATTAGTGATAAATATGATGAACTGTTAAAAGCTCATAAACTAATTCTACCAGGAGTAGGAGCTTTTAAAGATGCTATTGATTTAATAAGGGTGAAATCTTTTGATAAATTACTAATAGATGCAAAAGATAAGGATAAGCCTATACTTGGTATTTGTTTAGGCATGCAATTAATGTTTGAATCATCCAATGAATTTGGTAATCATATAGGGTTAGGTCTTCTAAAAGGTAAAATTAATAAATTTGATATAGATTTAAAAATACCACACATGGGATGGAATGAATTAAATATTCATAAAGAAGCACCATTATTTACAGGTTTACCAGAACATAGTTATGTATACTTTGTACATAGTTATCACCTTGAAACAGATGAAGATGTAGTTAGTGCAACAACATATTATGGTAAAGAAATACAAGTAGCAGCTCAACAAGGTAATATATTTGCTCTTCAATTTCATCCCGAAAAAAGCGGTGATATAGGTCTTATGATACTTAAAAATTTTATTGAAATAGATAATTAGAAAAAGAGGTGAATCAATGCTTTGTAAACGTATAATTCCTTGTTTAGATGTTGATAAAGGAAGAGTTGTCAAAGGTGTACAATTTATAGACTTAATAGATGCAGGTGATCCAGTTGAAGTTGCAAAAGCTTACAACAAATCAATGGCTGATGAAATTGTGTTTTTGGATATTACTGCGTCTAGTGAAAACAGAGAAACAATAGTAGATATAGTAAAGAGAACAGCTGAGCAGATTTTTATACCTCTTACTGTTGGTGGTGGAATTAGAACTGTAGAAGATTTTAGAAAAATTTTACTTGCAGGTGCAGATAAGGTGTCAATTAATTCTGCTGCGATTAATAGACCTTCATTAATTGATGAAGCTTCTAGAAAGTTTGGTTCCCAATGTGTTGTTGTTGCAATTGATGCTAAATATAATAACAAACGAAAAAGTTGGGATGTATATTCCCATGGTGGCCGTAACAATATGGATTTAGATGTTATTGAGTGGGCTGTGGAAGTAGAACGCCTTGGTGCGGGAGAAATTCTTCTTACAAGTATGGATAAAGATGGTACAAAATCTGGTTATGATAATCAATTAACCAAGCTAGTATCTGAATCAGTAAATATACCAGTTATTGCAAGTGGCGGTGCTGGTACCATGAAGCATTTTAAAGATGCAATTATTGATGGAAAAGCTGATGCTGTTTTAGCTGCAAGCTTATTTCATTTTAACGAAATAGAAATAAAAAAATTAAAAGAATATCTTAACAGTGAAAATATTTCTGTAAGATTATAAAGGGAGATTATTATGGAATTTAAAGATTTGAAGCTCAATGAACAAGGGTTAATACCCGTAGTTGCACAAGATTATTTATCTAACGAAGTGCTTATGGTAGCTTATATGAATGAAGAAGCTTATAATAAAACAAGAGAAACAAAAAAAGTACACTATTTTAGTCGTTCAAGAAATGAACTGTGGTTTAAAGGTGAAACTAGTGGTCATGTACAATATTTGAAATCAATGCTAATAGATTGTGACAATGATACATTAGTTGTTAAAATCAAACAAGAAGGCGCTGCCTGTCATACAGGAGAATTCTCATGTTTTTATAGAGAAATATTAACTGTTGATGATATTAATGAGGTTAAAAATATTGTTAATTCAAGAGTGCTTCAAGAGGTTTATCAAGTAGCCCTAGATCGTAAAGTTAATCCTAAAGAAGGTTCATATACAAACTATCTATTTGATAAGGGAATAGATAAAATACTTAAAAAAATTGGAGAAGAAGCAGCGGAAGTTATTATTGGTGCTAAAAATGATGGACCTAATGAGATTATTTATGAAATTAGTGATCTCTTGTACCATTTAACAGTGTTACTAGTTGAAAAAGAAACAAATTGGGAAGAAATTTTTAAAGAACTTGGTAAAAGAAGGTAAAACTGTTATTATATGGATAAGGTGTCAAAACTACATATAGTTGAATTAGAGATACTTAGTTTTGACATGTTAATCATTATATACGTATATGTAAATATACTAAAATGGAGGTATTTATGAAGATAAGAAGAGTTCTAGAAATTCTTAGTGCTGAGTTGATTACAGGTAAAGATTTACTTGATGAAGAGATTGACTATGGCCATGGTAGTGACCTTATGAGTGATGTTCTTGCCTTTGTACAAAATAATATACTGTTATTAACTGGTTTAATCCATCCACAAGTTGTTAGAACAGCTGAATTATTAGATATTAAAGCTATTACTATCGTTCGCGGCAAAGTTCCTAGTGATGAATTAATTGCTATGGCTAAAAGCCGTGATATTGTTTTAATAAGTACAACTCATTCGCTTTTTACAGCATCTGGTATTTTGTATAAACACGGATTGATGGGAGAGGAGACAGCTCACATTGAAATTTGATTATATTGTTGAAGGTGGAGAATTTATAAATGCAGGAATTGCTTCTGCAAAGTTAAAAAAAGTACTTAAGCAACTTGGAATAGCATCAGATATTATTCGTAAAGTTGCTATTTCAATGTATGAGGCAGAAATTAATATGGTTATCCATGCAGATGGAGGACATATAGAAGGAGAAATTACTCCTGAGAAAATCGAAGTATTATTAATAGATAAAGGTCCTGGAATAGAAGATCTTGACTTAGCTATGACAGAAGGATATTCAACTGCTTCAAAACAGGCTAGGGAAATGGGCTTTGGAGCAGGTATGGGTCTTCCAAATATAAAGAGAAATAGTGATCATTTAAATATTTCTACGAAACTAGGTGTGGGAACTACTGTTCACATTTCATTTAAGATAACATAGGAGGTTGTTATGGGTGTATTACATTCTGTAACCCTTGATAGAGAACGCTGTATTGGCTGCACTGATTGTATTAAGCGTTGTCCAACTGAAGCTATCAGGGTAAGAAACTCAAAAGCAGAAATCATGGATGAACGTTGTATCGATTGTGGAATGTGTATTCGAGTATGTAAGTCAAATGCTAAAAAAGCCACAACTGATTCATTGGATAAAATCAATAAATATAAGTATAAGGTTGCAATTCCAGCACCAACATTTTATACTCAATTTAAAAAAATAAGAGATCCAAATATAATACTAACGGCACTTAAGAAATTAGGTTTTGATGAAGTTTTTGAAGTTGCAAGAGCTGCTGAAATTGTTACTGAATATTCAAAAGAAATAATTGAATCTAATAAGGTGGTTAAGCCAGTTATTAGTTCAGCTTGTCCTGCAATAGTAAAACTTGTAGAAATGCGTTTTCCATCATTAATCCCTAATGTATTACCGATAGTTTCTCCTAAAGAAGCAATAGCTAGATATGCTCGTAATTATTTGCTCAAAAAAGGTATACCATCTAAAGATATAGGTATATTTTTTATTAGCCCTTGTGCAGCGAAAGTAACAAATTCTAGGTATCCACAGACAATTGATAAATCGGAAGTTGATGGAATCATATCCATGAAGGATGTGTATTTAAAACTTGTTCCAATTATCAAAAAGCTTCAACCTGAAGATGTAGAAGTATTGCAACTCGCAACTAGTGAAGGTGTTGGATGGGCTGCTTCAGGTGGTGAAGGGATAGCTTCAAAAATTTATAATCATATTGCAGTTGATGGAATCGAAAATGTAATTAAAATTTTAGAACGTGCTGAAAATGGTAAACTTGATGTTGAATTTATTGAGTGTTTGGCATGTACAAATGGTTGTTTAGGTGGGCCACTAACCGTTGAAAATTCATTTGTAGCGACTAATAGAATGTCTAAAATAAAAAAATATATTAATCTTAAAGGCAAGATGAGAAGCTTAGATTTAGTTGATTCAACAATTAGTTTAGACTGGGATTATAATCTTAAAAATAAACAAATGTTAAAGCTTGATAATGATATGAGCAAAGCATTACAGAAGATGGAATCTTTAGAGGAAATTTTTGATACATTACCAAAGATTGATTGTGGTTCTTGTGGCGCACCAACGTGTAGAGCATTAGCTGAGGATATCGTGCAAGGAAATGCCAACATTGAAGATTGTATTTTTATGTTAAGAGAAAAAGTACGTCTTATGGCTCAAGATATGGTTAGTTTGTCAGAAAAAATGCCACCTTCTATAAGATATTTTGATAAATAAGTGATGAACTGGAGGATATTATGAAAGTACAAGAAATAGTTAATGAATTAAACCTTGAAGTAATTACATGTAATCAATTATTAGATAGAGAAGTAAGTGATGGTTGTGTAGGTGACTTATTAAGTGTTGTAATGGGCAAGGCTACAAAAGACTGTGTTTGGGTTACGGTACAAAGCCATATCAATATTATTGCAGTAGGAATGCTTGTAGAAGTAAGTTGTATTATTGTTTCAGAAGGATTTTCTATAGATAATGATGCAATAAGCAAAGCACAAGAAGAAGATGTTATTCTATTGTCATCTAAAGAATCTAATTATAAAATAGCTGCTAAATTAAGCGCACTAGATATATAATGAAAGAACTTGCATATCATATTTTGGACATTGCAAATAATAGCGTTAGAGGACAAGCAGACACAATAACAATAATAGTTAATGAAGATATGATTAATAATCAACTTATGATGTCTATTTATGATAATGGTACTGGAATAAAAGAAAAAATTCTAAAAACCATAAAGGACCCTTTTACTACTAGTCGAACAATGAGAAAGGTTGGTTTAGGGATTCCATTCTTAAATGATACATGTCTTATGTGCAATGGAGGTCTAGATATTAACTCGATTATTGGTGAAGGTACTAACGTAAAAGCTTGGATGGAATATGACCATATTGATAGACCACCACTTGGGAATATGTCTTCAACAATGACAACACTTATTACTTCAGAAGATAACATAGATATAATCTACAAACATATTGTGAACAACGAAGAATTTGAACTTTCAACTAGTGAACTTAAAGAAATATTAGGGGAAGTACCCTTAAGTCAAGTAGAAGTTGTCTTGTGGATAAAAGATTATATTAACGATAATTTAAAGGAACTTAAAAATAGATTGTGACATATTTAACATTCCTTGTAATGTATAAGGATTTCAGTTATTATGTGTAAGAGTAAAAAACGAATTTATAACAGGGGGTTTAGAATGTCCAAATTTACATTTAAAAAAGGTATTCACCCAAAACACGCAAAAAGTTTTACTAAAGATCGTAAAATAGAATATATTTTACCAAAAGGCGATATAACTATTATGTTACAGCAACATATAGGTGCGCCATGTAAACCTTTAGTTAAACCAGGTGACTTAGTGTTAGTAGGTCAAAAGATCGGTGACTCTGATGCGTTTGTTAGCGCACCAGTTCACAGTAGTGTGTCAGGGAAGGTCAAGAAAATTGCCGACGTATTGCATCCAAGTGGGTCAAAGATGCAAGGAATTATAATTGAGAATGACGGTGAGTATAATGAAATTGAAATGGTTCCAAAAGATCCATATATAATGAACAAAGATGAAATTCTTGCTTCAATTAGAGAAGCTGGAATCGTAGGAATGGGAGGAGCTGGTTTTCCTACATTTATCAAACTTAATCCTCCAAATAGTGATGAAATCGACCATATTATTATAAATGGAGCTGAATGTGAGCCATATCTTACTTCTGATCATAGAGTTATGTTAGAAGAGACGGATAGGGTTGTTTTAGGTTTGTCTGTAATACTACATATGTTTCCAAAAGCTAAAGGTGTAATTGGTATTGAAGACAATAAACCTGATGCAATAGAAGCAATGGAAAAAGCAGTAGCTAAATTTCAACAAGAGTCTGATTTAGAAATTGCTAAAAACATGAGTGTAGCTACACTAGCAACGAAATATCCACAAGGTGCTGAGAAGCAACTTATCTATTCTATTACAAAACGAGAAGTTCCATCAGGTAAACTTCCTGCTGATGTGCAGTGTATTGTGCAAAATATTGATACTGTTGTTGCAATTCATAGAGCTTTTTTTAGAGGGCGTCCTCTTATGAGAAGAGTGGTAACACTTTCTGGTGAGAATGTTACTAATCCAGGAAACTATAAATGTAAACTTGGCGTTTCTTATAGGGAATTAATTGAACACGCAGGTGGTAAAATCGAAGAGTCAAAGAAAATTATTTCAGGTGGACCGATGATGGGAATGGCATTATTTAGTGTTGATCTTCCAATTATCAAAACATCAAGTTCTATTTTGCTATTATCAGAAAACGAAATGCATATGGGCGAAGAAAATCCTTGTATTCGATGTGGTAAATGTGTAGAAACCTGCCCAATGAACCTTTTACCGTTAGATTTAGATAAATTTGCAAGAAACGATGCTAAAGATCAATTTGAACAATATAATGGTATGAATTGTATCGAGTGTGGTTCTTGCTCTTTTGTATGTCCATCAAAACGACATATTATACAAGCAATAAGAACGACTCGCCGAACTATTATGGCTGAGCGTAGAAAGTAGAGGAGGTTATTATGTCAGATTTAAATATTGTATCATCATCTCCTCACATTCGCTCTAAGGATACAACTTCGAATTTAATGAGAGATGTTGTTATTGCACTTATTCCTGCAACATTGGTTGGCTTTTATGTATTTGGATTAGCTGCTGTTTTCACAGTATTATTATCCACATTGTCTGCCGTATTTTTTGAATGGATATATCAAAAAACTCTAACAGGAAAAACTTCAATACACGATCATTCTGCTGCTGTTACCGGTCTGTTATTAGGTCTTAACTTACCGGCTGCACTTCCTATGTTACCTGATGCAGCTAAAGAAATAACGATGGTTAATTTCTTATTACCATTTGCTGTGCCAATACTTGGTAGTGCATTTGCTATTATAGTTGTAAAACAACTGTTTGGTGGAATTGGAAATAACTTTATGAATCCTGCACTAGCTGCAAGAGCATTTTTAATTGTTTCTTTTGCTGACCATATGACAACTTGGAAAAACATTGAGCCTGTTTTTAGCTCTTCAGTTGACGTTGTATCTGGAGCTACAATAATGGGTATGATTAAAAATGGTGGTTTAGTAATTGGACCAAGTGTTTTAGATGCTTTTGTTGGAACAATTGGTGGTTCTATCGGAGAGATTTCTGCATTAGCTATTATTATCGGCGGAATTTATCTTATTGTAAGAAAAGTGATTACTTATCATATCCCTGTATACTTTATAGGTACTGTTGCTATATTTATGGTTTTAGCATCATTATTTAGTAGTAATGGCTTTGATCCATCCTTTATTGGTTATCAATTATTTGGTGGTGGGTTAATGTTAGGTGCTGTTTTTATGGCTACAGATTATGTTACATCACCTATGACCACAACAGGCAAGATTATATTTGCTGTTGGTTGTGGTATTATAACTTCACTAATTAGATTGGTAGGAGCATATCCTGAAGGTGTTTCATTTGCAATTATTATTATGAATTTAGCTGTTCCTCTAATCAATAGATATACTATACCTAGATGCTTTGGGGAGGAGAAATAATATGAAAAAAGATTCTATTATTAAAAATGCATTAATCCTCTTTGTAATCACACTTGTTGCAGGTGGACTTCTTGGTATTACCTTTAATGCAACAGCAGAAGCTAGATCATATCAGACTAAACTTAAAACAGAAGTGGCACTTAATGCAGTTCTTGCCGATTCGAAATTTATTGAAGAAGCTATAGAAGGTGAACCTACATATATTACAAACGTTTATCAAGGCAATACAAGTGATGACGGCTTAGGTGATGTACTTGGTTATGCTTTTCAATTAGAAACAACAGAAGGCTATGGTGACCTAATTACATTGATGGTTGCATTTAAAGCAGATGGGACTATCAACGGTATTGATATTATTAGTCATACAGAAACTCCGGGACTTGGAGCAAAGGCTGATGAAGATAAATTTAAAGGCCAATTTTCTGGTAAAGCAATTAGTGAATTAACAGTGCTAAAAGGTGGTGGAAGCAAACCACAAGATGTTGATGCTATTGGTGGTGCAACAATTACTTCGGTTGCAGTGACTAAAGCTATTAACGAAGCAATTGAATATTACAATACTAATATCGGGAAGGAGGGTAACTAATGAGTTCAATCACAAAACAACTTAAACAAGGTATTATTGATGAAAATCCTGTATTTATACAAGTGCTAGGTATGTGTCCAACTCTTGCTGTAACTTCTAGTGCGATGAATGGTATGGGAATGGGACTTGCTACAACAGCTGTTCTTATGGGTTCAAACTTAGTTATCTCTTTACTTAGGAATATTATTCCAAGCAAGGTAAGAATTCCTGCATTTATTGTAGTAATTGCAACTTTTGTAACAATGGTTGATTTATTATTGCAAGGATTTATCCCTGCATTATATGATGCATTAGGCTTATTCATTCCACTTATTGTTGTAAACTGTATAGTTCTTGGTCGTGCAGAATCGTTTGCATCCAAAAAAGGACCGGGAAAATCGTTGATAGATGGTATTGCAATGGGACTTGGTTTTACTTTAGCATTAACTATACTTGGAGCAATTCGTGAACTTATCGGTGCTGGAAGTATCTTTGGACTTCAATTATTAAGTGCTAGTTGGTACCAACCAATAACTATATTTGTACTTGCACCTGGGGCATTTATTGCACTAGGATTTGTATTTGCTGCTTTTAATGCATTTAGATTAAAAGTAACAAAGAATTAGGAGGGACTTATGGAATTTATTATGATTTTTATTAGTGCCGTATTGGTAAACAATATTGTACTAGCAAGATTTTTAGGTGTATGTCCCTTCCTTGGAGTTTCCAAAAAGGTTGAAACATCACTTGGTATGGGAATGGCTGTAACGTTTGTTATGACGTTAGCTTCATTAATCTCATATGTTGTATATAACTTAATATTAGTACCACTTAAAATAGAGTACTTGAGTACAATTGCGTTTATTCTTGTAATTGCCTCTCTTGTACAACTTGTGGAAATGATTATTCAAAAAACATCACCATCGCTTTATCAAGCGCTAGGAGTGTATTTACCTCTTATTACAACTAACTGTGCAGTACTAGGTATCGCACTTATTAATATGAATAAAGGTATTCAAACTGATGGAGCATTTGGATTGATTCACTCAGTTATTAATGGATTTGGAACTGCTGTCGGATTTACTCTTGCAATTGTTTTATTGGCAGGAATTAGAGAACATATTGAATTTAATCCAATTCCTAAGAATTTTAAAGGTTACCCAATCGTACTGATCACAGCAGGACTTATGGCTATTGCATTCCTAGGTTTTGCAGGAATGATTAAATAAGGAGGAGAGTATGGACGTACAAAGTATTATATTTTCGGGCCTTAGTATTGGTGGTCTTGGTTTATTGTTTGGATTAGGGTTAGGCGTTGCTGCTAAGGTATTCGAAGTAAAAGTAGACCCATTAATCCCATTGGTTAGAGATGCACTTCCAAGTGCCAATTGTGGAGCGTGTAGTTTTCCAGGTTGTGATGCCTATGCAAAAGCAATTGTCGAAGACGGTGCTTCAATTACAAGTTGTCCTGTAGGTGGAGCTGATCTTATTGAAGAGCTTAGTAAAATTATGGGCAAAGAAGCTGTCGAAGTTATTAAACAAGTTGCATATGTAAAATGTCAAGGAACATGTGATAATGCTATTGAAAAATATGAATATAGCGGTGTTATGGATTGTAAAAACGCAACATTTCTGCAAGGTAAAGGTTCAAAAGGCTGTGAATACGGCTGTCTTGGATTAAGCTCATGTGTCCGCGTTTGTGAATTTGACGCAATTGACATCATTGATGGAATTGCAATTATAAATAAAGATAAATGTGTAGCCTGTGGTAAATGTGTTTTAGAATGTCCAAAGAACCTTATAGAAATGGTTCCTGACGATAAAAAAACTAGAGTAGCTTGTGCATCAGAAGACAAAGGTAAAGAAGCTAAATCAAACTGTACAACAGCTTGTATTGCTTGTAGATTATGTGTTAAAGCTTGCGAATACGATGCTATTCATGTAGATAAAAACATCGCAAGAATAGATTATGATAAATGCGTAGAATGCGGAGCGTGTGTTGCAAAATGTCCTACAAAAGCGATTATTGACTACAAGATTAAATAAGTTTAAAAGTAATAGACAACATCACTGTTACTGGTGGTGTTGTCTATTTTAGTGTTACAGGAAACTTTACCAGATAATTTTTATTACTTATTACAAAATATTTACAATGATTGTAAAGACATTAAAAGTATGATAAAATAAAACGGAAAATGAAAATGACAATGGGAAGGATGAATAAAGTGGCTTATTCAAGACGTAATGAAAAGAATGGTTGGTCGCTATTCTTACTTATTTTAGCAGGAATTGTAATCGGAAGTTTGATTGGGGAATTAGCGTCACAAGTATCATTTCTAAATTGGTTGGGAAAAGGTTATTCTTTTGGACTTGATAATCCTATCAATTTAGACTTACAGATTATGACATTAATTTTTGGAATTAAATTTAAAATCACAGTTGCAAGTATACTAGGTATTGTTATTGCGATATTTGCATATAGAAAGATATAAATATAATGGATAAACAACTTATTTTAGCTTCAGGCTCTATTCGAAGAGCTGAGATTCTAGATCAAGTCGGAATTGATTATAGAATTATTCCAAGTAACTTTGATGAAAGTACTGTTATAATAGCAGATCCAATTGAGTATGTTAAGACTCTGGCTTTTAAAAAGGCAGAGTCTGTTGCACGTTATAATAAAAATTTTGATTTGATATTAGGTGCAGATACATCTGTTGTAATAAATGGGCATATATTAGGAAAACCTCATAATAAGGAAAAATCCAGAGAATTTCTTAAAATGCTATCAAACCGTGCCCACAAAGTGTATACAGGGGTTTCGCTAATAAGAACATGGGATAATAAGACTATAACAAGACATCAAGTAACAAGTGTCCATATGGATAGCTTAAGTGAAGACGATATTGAATTTTATATAAGTACTAAAGAACCATTTGATAAAGCAGGAGGCTATGGTATACAAGGTATAGGCGCAAGATTTGTTAAAGAAATCCACGGAGATTATTTTAACGTTGTCGGTTTGCCTATCAACTTATTAATAGACATGCTTAAAGAAATGGGAGAGGTATATGAGACAATTACCAACAAGTGAACAACCTTACGAAAAAATAGAAAGATTAGGAGCTAAAGCACTAACAGATGCTGAACTCCTTGCAATTATTTTAAGAACAGGAGCTAAAGATGAACCATCTATTTTAATGGCAAGAAAACTTCTTGCATTAGATAAAAGAGGTTTAGGAGGAATTCAGGTATTATCTACTAAAGAATTGCGAAATATTAAAGGTATAGGAAAAGTTAAATCAATTCAACTTAAAGCTATTGCTGAGA
Organism: Vallitaleaceae bacterium; assembly: GCA_029935405.1. Lineage (GTDB taxonomy): Bacteria > Bacillota > Clostridia > Lachnospirales > Vallitaleaceae > UBA1351. Next base: position 24,987 of record JAOZKH010000008.1, read on the forward strand.
TATCAAATCGACTTTCTAAATCATATGCTATTTCGAGGTTTAAGGTGACATCACCCCGAAGTGTTGCCAATATCTTTATGGAAGAGATGCGATATCTTAATAAAGAACACATAAAAGTACTTTTTTTAGATACAAAAAATGGGATTATCGCAGATAAAGACATATCAGTTGGTACAGTAAACGCATCACTTGTAGATCCTAGGGATGTGTTTTTAGAAGCACTTAAATATCAAGCAGTTAATATTATATTGCTACACAATCATCCTAGTGGCGATCCCGCGCCAAGTCAAGATGATGTTGAGGTTACAAAGAGAGTATATGAAGCGTCCAAAGTTATTGGAATCGAACTTCTTGATCATATTATAATTGGAGATGGAACTTTTGTCAGTATGAAAGAAAAGGGACTTGCCCATCTCCATTAGGAGGAATCATGAAAAGACAATCCAGATTTTCATTAAATACAATAATAAAGGCAATAGTGGTTGTATCCATTATTTCTATGGTTCTTACATGGGAAACAAGAGAAACAACATCTCCTATTGAACAGAGTGTTACTTATGTTATTATTCCTTTCCAAAAGGGTGTAACATACTTTGGTGATTGGGTAGAAGATAAGGTAAAATTTGTTCGAAATATTGACAAACTCGAATCTATTAACGAAGAATTAGAAGATGAAGTGAATCAGTTACGATATGAGAATAAACTTCTAATATTAGATAAAATGGAACTTGATAATTTGCGTGAATTATATGAACTTGATAAACGATATGCCGATTATCCAAAAACAGGAGCTAGAGTAATAGGCAAGGATCCAGGGAATTGGTATGAGGTTTTTATAATTGATAAAGGGACAAATGACAATATACAAGTAAACATGGTTGTAATGGCTGGTAATGGCTTAGTTGGAAGAATAACAGAAGTTGGGCCAAATTATGCTAAGGTTAAGAGTATTATTGATGATGCCTCTAGCGTTAGTGCGAAGATACTTCGTACTTCGGATTTATGCACCGTTAGTGGGGACAAACAATTAGGTGATGATGGATTATGTCTAATTGAATATATCAAAGCAGATGTAAATATTGTTGAAGGCGATGAAGTTGTCACCTCACATTTAGGAGAAATTTATCCTCCAGGTATTCTCATTGGTACAGTTAAAAGCGTTGAAACAGATCAAAACAAGTTAACCAAAACAGCTCTTTTAGAACCTGTTGTTGACTTTAAACATTTAGAGGAAGTATTAGTTATTAACTTGCATGAACTAAGTAAAGAGGAACTAAGTAA
>JAOZKH010000008.1:26367-44090 GCA_029935405.1 Vallitaleaceae bacterium
GAACTAAGTAAAGAGGAACTAAGTAATGAGGAAGTTGGTGAAGAGTAGTTATGTATAAAAACTTCTTAAGAGCAATTATTATTATTAGCATAAGTGTTCTTTCTACAACTTTTTTTCAGTTTTTAAACATTAATAACGTTAGTCCAAATTTAATTATTATTACAATAGTATCAATTAGTGTTTTACAAGGTAGAAATGAAGGTGTTATGTTTGCTGTCTTTTTAGGATTTATTCAAGATATTCTTTTTGGACAAGTTATAGGTTACAATATATTAATATATGTTTTTATAGCATATACAACAGGGTATCTATATAGAAACTTCTATGCTGAAAGTGTTGTAATTCCTTTAGTAGCAATAGGTGTAAGTGATTTGGTATATACCATCATTATTTTTATTACATCTTATATGTTTAGAGGAAGTTTGAACGTGTTTTATTATAGTTATGCTGTCATTTTTCCAGAAGTCACCTATACAGTGGCAGTAGCAGTTGTATTGTACCGGATATTTATAGTATATAGTCATTATATACATGAATATGAAAAAGAAAAAAGAAAAGGAGACGGTGAGTTATATGAAAGACGTCTTTAAATTAATCATATCCTTTTTAACTAATAGATTATTTGTTATATTTGTTGTATTAATATTAATGTTTAGTGTTTTATTTGCTAGACTTTTTAACTTACAAATAATTAACGGGAGTAAACTTGAAGAAGAATTTGAGTTAAGTGTTCTACGAGATATTGAAATCGAGGGGCAAAGAGGATTGATTTATGATCGTAATGGTACGCCACTTGCAATAAATGAAGTTGCATATACTGTACAATATGATAATAGTGTTTATACATCAAATAGAAATGAATTACTTTTAAACCTTATAAGAATATTACACAAAAATGGAGATGTGATTAGTATTGATTTTCCTATATTTATTAATAAGGATAATAAATATGAATTTATTGATACAAGTTACAAGGTCCTACGTTTACGTAAAGATTTTTTTGAGGATAGAGACACAGGTGAACTAACTGAGGAAGAAGCTAATTATAATGAAGATGAACTAATGATGTATCTTATTAATGACTTTTTTAAAATAGAAGACGATTTCATAATAGAGAATAAGATGTCGATGCATGAATTACTAGATATGGTTATTATACGATATGCACTTTGGGCAAAAGGTTATTACAAGTTTATTCCACAAGAAATTTCATCAAATATTTCAGATGAATCACTAGCAGAAATAAGTGAGAATAGAGAAGCTTTATTAGGAGTAACTATAATAGAAGATCCTATACGTCACTATTTATATCCAGAATATACAGCTCATATTATTGGTTATACAGGTACTATAAGTGACGATGCTTTGCCTGAATTTAAACCTTATGGATATGATCAAAATGATATTATTGGAAGAATTGGAATTGAAGAAGCTATGGAACTATATCTTCATGCACAAGATGGTAGTCAGAGGGTTGAAGTTGATATCTATGGACGAACACAAAATATTATTGAAGAAGTAGAACCAATTGCAGGTAAAGATGTTTATTTGACTATAGATTTAGAGTTGCAAAAAGCTACTCAAGATTTACTAGTTAAACAATTAAATAATCTCGTAAGCCAAAAGCTTGTTTTAAATATGCCAACATATGGTGAAACAAGGTTACCACTGCTAAAAGATGTATATTATAATTTGATTGATAATGAAACTATTAATATTTCTAAGATTTTAGAATCTACAGAAGATAGTTTTTCAAATAATTTATTCTATGATTATATTAATTATTATACAGAGCGTAATGAAGAAATATATAACAACCTTCTGATTTCTAATGTATTATTAAATGAAAATCTAGAAAGATATAATAACTATATTTTAGACACCTTACAATCAGACAGAATCTTAAGTAATAATCATAAACTTAGTACAGGTTATTTGGATTATTCTAACGATAATATAAGTTTTAAAGGTTTATTAAATTATTATATTAAGGAAGATTATATTACATTAGACAAAGAAGAAAATCTGACAATTAACATGTCAGATACAAAACGCTATGAATATCTAGTTGATTCAATTATCAAAGCTGACTATTTTAAAAGACATGAATTTATTCAAAATATTATTATGGAAATGATCGATTTTGAGAAGTTTAGTTATTTAGATTTATCTATGCTATTAATTGAACAAAAAATTGTTCAAGTTGATGAAGATACTTTGAATGAACTACTTGCAAGAAAGATAAGTCCCTTAAATTTTATGAAACAGTTAATTACGGATATTCAATTAACACCTCAACAACTTGCACTTGATCCTTCAACAGGTGGTGCGGTTATAGTTGATGTTGATACAGGTGATGTGTTATCTTTAGTCAGTTATCCAAGTTATGATAATAACAAAATTGCAAGTTATGAATATTACCAAAAATTATTAGAAGATTCCACGAAGCCATTGTATCCAACTGCAACACAGGGTAAAACTGCGCCAGGATCAACTTTTAAAATGATGAGTGCTGTAGCCGGACTTGAAGAAGGTGTTATTAGTGAGCATGATTATATTACATGTACTGGGCATTTTACAAAAATCAATCCAAATGTAGCTTGTTGGATAGCTTCATATGGTGGTGCACACGGTTCGATAAATGTAACCACTGCAATAGCCGTAAGTTGTAATTCTTTTTTTAATGAAGTAGGATATAGACTTGGTATTACGGAAGAAGGCTTATATAGTCCTAAGCAAGGTGTAGATACACTTTCAAAATACGCCAAAATGTTTGGATTAAATACTACTACAGGTATAGAATTATCAGAATCGAAACCTTCAACTCCAGGGAATACTACAACTGGAATTGTTAATCCGGTAACAGCTGCAATGGGTCAAGAATATAACTCCTATACGCCAACTCAACTTGCTAGATATATGGCTACTGTAGCAAATGGTGGAACTTTATACGAACTAACATTAATAGATAGAATTTATAATTCAAATGGAACTCTTTATATGGAACCAGAACCGACAATCACACTAGTAAATGAATTTAAAGAAGACACAATTGATATGGTTCATGAGGGCATGATTGAAGTAACTACAGGAAGTCGTGGTACTGCAAGAGGTTTCTATTATAATTTCCCTGTACTTGTCGGCGGTAAAACAGGAACTGCAGAAGAAAACAAAAAGCGAGCTTCTCATGCTGTATTTGCCTCTTTTGCACCTGGTAATAATCCTGAAATAGCAATTGTTGTCGTATTACCTTTTAGTTATACAAAACCTTTTTCTTCTGGTTATATAGTAGGTACTGTAGCGAGAGATTTATATGCTGTTTATTATGATATTTATAAAGAGAATGAAGGTTATGATTATCAACAAGAAATGATTATTGACTAATAAAATCATCTGTCTGCAAGAAATATATATACAATGAATTTGTTTTTATGTATAATGTGTTTAATAGAACGATGAAGAGGTATAATATGAAAGATAGTATTTTAATAAAGGGAAATCAATATGGATTGTCCATTTTTATAAATGAAAATTCTACATTTGAACAGATAAACACTGAGTTAATCAGTAAACTTAAAAGCGCTAAGAATTTTTTTGGTTCTAGTAAGGTTACATTAAGTTTTAGTGGTAAATCATTACAGATAGATGAACAGGATAATTTAATAGATACTTTTAATAAATATTCGGATTTACAAATATTGTGTATTATTGACGAGAGTGAAGATTTAATAAACCTTCATGAGACTATTAGTCAAGAAATTAGAGAAGATGTGACAAAAACTGTTGCTAAAGAAATTAAGGAACAATATCATGTTGAATTTAATCAACTTAAAGCTGAAATAGATACATTAAAAATAAAGAATTCAAAATTGAATGACAAGATGATGAATATTAAAGAACATAAGACTAAAACATTATCACTTCAATATGAAGATAAAGTAACATTTCATAACGCAACATTACGATCCGGACAACAAGTTGTTGTAAAACATAGCGTTGTTATAATGGGTGATGTGAACAATGGAGCAAGGGTAGAAGCAGATGGTAATGTAATTATTCTTGGAAAGTTAAAAGGTGTTGTACATGCCGGACTTAGTGGTATAAATAGTGCTTATGTTATTGCATTAGATATGAAACCTGTTCAATTACGAATAAACAATACCTATGGTAGAGCATCTGACAAAATGGTTCATGCTAGTTCACGTCTTGAACCAGAAATAGCATTTATACATGATGACATGATAGCTATTGATAAAATTGACAATAAGGTACTTAAAAAAATTCGAGAATTAAGCTAAAAAACATTTAAGGAGTTGGCTAAATGAGTGAAGTAATTGTAGTAACATCAGGAAAAGGTGGAGTAGGTAAAACAACAACAAGTGCTAATGTCGGAACTGGACTAGCAATGCAGGGGAAAAGAGTTGTCCTTATAGATGCAGATATAGGACTTAGGAATCTAGACGTTGTTATGGGACTTGAAAATCGAATTGTATATAATTTGATAGATGTAATTGAAGGAAACTGTAAGATTAATCAAGGACTTATTAAAGATAAGAAAAATCCTAACTTATTCTTATTACCTGCAGCACAAACAAGAGATAAAGATGCAGTAACACCAGATCAAATGCGCGAATTATGTGAAAAGCTTAGAGATGATTTTGACTTTATTATTATAGATTGTCCGGCTGGAATTGAACAAGGATTTAAAAATGCTATTGCAGCAGCAGATAGAGCTTTAGTTGTAACTACTCCTGAAGTTTCCGCTATTCGTGATGCAGACAGAATTATTGGATTACTAGAAGCTAATGAAATTTCAAATATTCGTTTAGTTGTTAACAGATTAAGACCTGATATGGTAAAGCGTGGTGATATGATGTCTATTGACGACGTTGTTGAAATCCTGGCCATTGAGTTAGTTGGTATTATGCCTGAAGATGAAAATATTGTTATTTCAACTAATACAGGGGAACCTATTGTTGCTAATACTGAGACATTACCTGGCAAAGCATATGCAAATATGTGTAATCGTATTATGGGTGAAGAAATTCCATATATCGATTTAGATCAACCATCTGGTTTTTTTGGTAAGCTCAAAAGTCTTATGGGCATATAGAATGGAGGTAGACATATGTTTTTCAATAGAAAACCAAAGTCCAAATCCGTAGCTAAAGACAGACTTAAACTTATACTTATTCATGATAGAGCTAATTGTAATACAGAAATTCTAGAAATGATGAGATTAGATATTTTAAAAACAATTAGCAAATATATGGACTTTGACGAAAACGAATTAGAACTAAGTATTGGTTCAACTAGATCAGACACTGGTAACGTTGTACCTGCTTTGACTGCAAATATACCAATTAAAAATATTAAGAAACCAAGGAATTGATATATGTTTCGAAGTTATGAATTTAAACGATATGATTATATAAGCATTATTATCGTAACATTATTATTTATTATTAGTTATTATGCAATTGGAAGTGCAACTCGCATTAATTTAATAGAAGGTGATAGTTCCTATGCTACTAAGCAACTTTATGGCTTTATAATAGGTTTTATTATGATGATAATTGTATCATTTATTGATTATCATTTAATTGGTAAATTTGTAATTCCAATATATATATTAAATGTGGGCTTACTAGTTGCAGTACTTATTATTGGAAGAGAAGCTAATGGTGCAGTTAGATGGATTCAAATCTTTGGTTCCTATTCAATTCAACCATCTGAATTTTCAAAATTATTTATGATTATAGTGTTGGCAAAATATTTTGATAAGTTTGAGAGTAAAATAAATAAATTATATATACTTATAGGAGCAGCAATCTTAATGATTGTCCCTGTGTTATTAATCGAAAGACAACCGGATTTATCAAGTTCGCTAGTATTAGTATTTTTGCTTATAATAATGTACTTTGGATCAGGTGTCAGTTATAAATACATTATTATAGTTGTAGCGATAGGTATTCCGCTTATTATAGGTTTGTTATTATATATCCAAACTCCAGAGCAAGTTCTTTTAGAAAATTATCAAAAAGATCGTATCCTTGCTATGATTAATCCGGAAGAATATGAAATGTCTGTAGCACTTCAAACTCAAAAATCAGTACAGGCAATTGGCTCAGGTCAATTAAGTGGAAAAGGATTATATCAAGGAAAATTAAACCAATATAATTACATTCCTGAACCACAGACAGATTTTATATTTTCAATAATAGGCGAAGAATTTGGATTTATAGGATGTTCTGTTGTTCTTGTTTTATTAGCATTACTAATGATAAGAGTATTATATATAGGTAAAGATAGTCAAGACTTGATGGGCCAATTAATTGTTGTAGGATTTGTCGGTATTATTGCTTTCCATACATTTATTAATGTTGGCGTAACTACAGCTATTGTTCCAAATACAGGGTTACCTTTACCTTTTGTAAGCGCAGGGCTTAGTGCGTTATGGTCTAATATGTTAATGTTAGGTGTGATCCTTAATCTTAGTATACAACGAAAAATATCTTTATAAGAGGAGGCTAGTCATGAATATAGGTATAGTAGCACATGATACAAAGAAAAAACTTATGCAAAACTTTTGTATTGCATATCGTAATATTTTAAATAAACACGAACTATACGCAACGGGAACGACAGGTAGATTAGTAGAAGAAGTGACAAATTTATCAATTCATAAATATCTTGCTGGACACTTAGGTGGAGTGCAACAACTTGGTTCTCAAATCGCACATAATCAGGTAGATGTCATGATTTTCTTAAGAGATCCGGTTTCTAAGTATAATCATGAAAATGATATGAGTTCAATTGTAAGATTATGTGATATTCATAATATACCTGTGGCGACAAATTTGGCAACAGCTGAATTGTTAATTAAAGCATTAGAACGTGGTGACTTAGAGTGGAGAGATGTTATTCGCTAAAAAAAGCTTCCTGAACTCAGGAAGCTTTTAACATGTAAAATATTATGCAATTATGCAATAGTGAATTCTTGAAGGAAGTCTGGTAAGTTTTTCTTACTACAGTTAAGACTAGCAACTAATTGAACATTAAACTTGTCTGTGATAGCTCTAAGTTTATTTATTAATTCATCAGAATTACTTATTTGTTCTAAATGTGCCATTTTCAAAAGACCATCAACGAAAATATGGCTAATGTCATTATCTTCTGATAAGATACCGCATAAAAAGCCGTAGAATTCGTGATAGTCATCAATAGGGAATTCGGATATATTAATATAACGAATCTCATGTCGCAAGTCGTACATATGGCTGTTATCAGCATCTATGTAGACAATATTTCCTTTTGCTTCTTTAAGAACCTCGTTGGCTCTTTTGATTAATTGCTTTGTTTTTCCTTCACCTGTATCACCTGGAACTACTCTTATCATGGTAATCTCCTCCTTAAAATAAATGATTAAAACAAGGTTGGTATAATTATATATTGCATAAAATAAATTCATAAAACCGGTATAATTATATATTCTATAAAAGAAGTGGTTTTCCTTTTGTTTTTTAAGAAAAACATAAAGTTATATAACTGGTTAAGTGTAATATTGTTGATTGATAATTTTACAACTGTTTAAATAGCTACATTTTTATGATATGATAGTGAAAGAAAGAAGTGACATCATGGATAGATATTATACTTATAAGCAATATTTAATTAATAAATTTAATGATAAAACATATAAATTACCAATTCAAATTCCTGTAACATGTCCTAATAGAGACGGAACAATCAGTCATGAAGGTTGTTATTTTTGTAGTGAAAAAGGCACAGGATTCGAAGCTTATAGTTCGATGGTTCCAATTAGCAAACAGCTAGAAATGGCCAAAGAAAAAGTTGTTAAACGTTATAAAGCCAAAAAATTTATTGCATACTTTCAAAATTATACAAATACTTATCTACCAGTTAATACTTTATTGACCTATTTAGAAGAAGCAGCTAAAGAAAATATATGCGGATTAGATATTGCAACTAGACCTGATTGTTTGACAACGGATTACCTTGATTCTATTAAGGAATTTAATAACAAACATAACTTAGAGATAACTTTTGAAATAGGTTTACAGATAGCAAATGATAAAATACTTGATAAAGTTAATAGAGGTCATAGCGTTTATGATTATGTCAATAGTATAAAACTAATTAAAAGTTATGGATTTACTGTGTGTACACATATAATACTTAATTTGCCTGAGACAACAATGGATGATGTTTATAACACTGTTAAACTTATGAATGAATTGCAAATTGATATAATCAAATTACATTCTTTGTATATTGCAAAAGATAGTGTTTATGGCAAAATGTATGAAAACGATATGATTAAAATATCTACACAAGAAGACTATATCGATAGAGTAGTAGAATTTATAATACATCTCAATCCTAAAAGTGCTATATCGAGATTAGTATCAAGAATTCCTAAGGAAGACGGAATTTTTTCGAATTGGGATCAGTCTTGGTGGAAAATCTATAATGAAATAATAAATAGATTAGAAGAAGAACAACTAACACAAGGGTGTAGATTTAAGGAGTAATTATGAATAATTTCAATAGATATAAAGCAAGTGCTAATGATAAAAAAAAGGAAAAAAAAGCTAATCATCATATTAGTTTTGTTGTTATTGCTTATACTGTCATATTTGCATATTTGTTAATTTTGATTTATGTTTCTATCACAAAGGAAGAATTAAATTTTATATATGCTGAACCAGGGGAGATATATGATGAAGGAAATTTCCACGGACTTGTTATTAAAGATGAAACAATTGTTTATGCAAGTCAAAGTGGTCCAATCAAATATTTTGTACCTGAAGGAAGTAAAGTTAGACAAAATACTTATGTGTGTGCGGTTAACCAGGATGAAGAAACTGAAGAAATTATAGAAACTCAAATCAATAGTCATTTGAGTCAACTTAACGAAGTGGTTAATATGAGTATTAATGATTATGAAATACTTCAAAATAAGATAAGAGAATATGCATTAGATAAACATTCTAATACTACTAAACTTGTGTATACAACAAAAGACATTCTTCAGAGTACAATTATTGATATATCACAAACTGTTTACATTAATGATCAAGAACTTTATAACAATATACAACAACAAATAGCTGTTAATCAAGCCCAGAGAGAAGATAATGGAACTTATTATAATATGGTCAAAAGTGGCGTGGTTGGATATACATTTGATGGTTTTGAATCAGCTAGTGTAGAAGAATTAGAGTATCAATTACTTACTCAAGATATTAAGGAAATAGATGTTTTAAAAACCACCTCAGTAAAACCAGATGATCCAATATTTAAAATAATTGATAATCATAAATTTCATATAGTTGTTGAAACAGGACCATACGCTAATAAATATCTACAAGATAAATATGACAATGGAGGAAGATATAACACTCTTTACTTTCCAAAAAAACAAATACAAATCGATGCAAAAATTTATGATTTAAAGTTTGAAAATGATAAGTATTATGCAGTTTTTGAAATAGATAGATATTTTGATGAGTTTTTTGATGATCGTTTTGTTGACTTTATTATTAAATACAATGATTATACTGGAATAAAAATTCCCAATGAATCAGTAACAAGCAAAGATTTAATAAAAGTTCCTAATTCGGCAATTTATGAAGAAAAAGGAGAATTGAAAGTACAAAAACAAATATATTCTAAAGAAGACATTACTCATACAGAGCTCATATCAGTTACAATAAAAGTATATTTTAGAGATGATGATTTTGCTTATATTAACTCTGTAGATGAAGAAATTACTATTAATAAAAGTGATAAAATCTTACGTACCGAGGATGAAGATAAACGCATTAGTTCGTCAGAATTTTTCGAGATACAAGAATCTGTTGCAATTGAAGGTGTTTATGTGTTAAATAAAGGTTATTCTGACTTTAGGAGGATTATTACAGTGTATGAAGATGAAACATTTAGAATTATTGAATCTGGAGTAGGATATAGTGTAGGATTATATGACAAAGTAGCATCTGATGCCAGTGAGATTTTAGAATTTTCAACTATTAATTAGTTTTCTATGATTGACTAAGATGCAGAAGCTTAAGTTTGACATCTTAGATAAAGAATAAACGAAAAACATAAAGTGACTATTATATAAAGGAGTGTTATGGATAAAGAACGACTTAAAGCAAATTATGAAACAGTTTATAATAATTTATTAAAAGCTTGTAAAAAGGTAGGAAGGGATCCTAATGAAGTCACTATTATAGCAGTTTCAAAAACGAAGCCTTTGTCTATGATAGAGGATGCAATTGCAGTGGGAATGGATACCTTTGGCGAAAATAAACCACAAGATATCAGAGATAAAACTAAAGAAGTTAGTGAAAAAGTACATTGGCATATGATAGGAAGGCTACAATCTAACAAAATTAAATATGTTATAGAATCCTGTGATTTAATTCATTCTGTTGATAGTGTTTCTTTAATTGAAAAGCTTAATAATGAAGCACTTAAACGTAATATTCATATTAATGTTTTGTTGCAAGTTAATATATCAAATGAGGAGTCGAAAAATGGATTTACAATATCAAAACTTTATAGCTCCCTTAATAGTATTAGTACCATAAGTAACGTACATGTGGAAGGATTGATGACAATTCCTCCATTTGTAGAGAATCAGGAAGAAAATCGAGCAATATTCAAAAAATTAAAGGAAGTTTTCATTGACATAAAAAGTAAAAACATTGATAATATTAATATGAATGCTTTGTCCATGGGAATGACTAATGATTATGTAGTTGCAATAGAAGAAGGAGCAACTTATATTAGAGTTGGTACAGGTATATTTGGAGTTAGAAATTATGATAAATGAGAGGTGTAGTTATGGCAAAATTTTTTGATAAAATGATGGATATGATGAAACTAAATGATTATGAAGATGACAATGAACATGAATACGAAATAAAGGATGAATTTAATTCTTCTACGGGGGTAGCAGAGCCAGTGAAAACTAATGAGCCAAGAACTTTCAAATCTTATACAGGTGGCAAATCAAAAGTTATGAATTTACAAGCAAATATTCAAATGGAAGTTGTTGTATTAAAACCAACAACATATGATGAAGCACAAAATATTTGCAATCATATTAAAGCTAAAAAACCATGTATTATTAATTTAGAAAATATGGAGCATAATACTGCTCAGAGAATTATGGATTTTGTTAGTGGATCCTGTTATACATTAGATGGAAATATGCAACGTGTAACAAATAATATTTTTCTTATTGCACCAGAAAATGTTGACATACTTGGCAATTTTCAAGAAGAATTAAGAACTAATGGAATTATAGAATGGGACACACTATAAAACCTATAATAGCATACTAGGAGGCAATACTTAATGGAATACTTGTTACGTGCAATTATTTATTCTCTATACTTTGTCGAAATGATATTATTCTTAAGAGTAATTATGTCATGGTTTAGATTAAGTTCTGATAATAAATTTGTAAATATATTATATAAATTAACCGAACCGATATTAGCTCCTATTAGATTATTGATTAGCAAATCAATTTTCGGTGGCAGAAAAGGTGGTATGATACTTGATATTTCACCTCTAATTGCATTTATATTTATACAACTTATTCAAAATTACATAATGCAGTTTATTACTTATGGATATTAATAAAATATATGATAAACTTAATCAATGTTTACAGTTGGAAATACCTGTATTCACCGATTTTTTAGATTTGGCTCAATTGATAGCTTATAGAAATCAAGTCAAGTTATCTTTTAGTTGTTTTGCAATTGAATACAAGGGGTTTTATGATGATGAAAGACGATTATTAGGGTTTTTTCCGAATAGCTATAAAAGTTATATGTCTGAAGATGAACTTTTAGATAGTTTTCCAGTTCAGTTACTTAAAATAGAACCTAGTTTTAATTATGAATTTGCTCACAGAGACTTACTTGGTGCTATACTAGGTCTTGGTTTAGAACGAAAACTGTTTGGAGATATAGTCTTTGAAAATCAAGTAGCTTATATTTTATGTCACATACGTGGTGCTAAAATTCTCCGAAAAGAATTAGTATCTGTTGCACGTGCTTCTGTAACGGTTTCAGAAGTTTCAAGAAATATTACAAACAAGTTAAAATCTAAGTCGATAGAAATAAGTGCATCAGTAGCTTCGCTAAGAATTGACGGAATTATCAAATCTCTAGGTGGAATTAGAAGATTAGATGTAGTAAAATTAATAAATAATGGTCACGTGAAAGTCAATCAAATTGTGATTAATAAAATTCACTATCAAATTCAAGAAGGAGACATATTATCCGTTAGAACTAAAGGTAAATACAAACTTAGTAAAATCGGTTCTAAAACTCAAAAAGGTAGGTTTCCTATTACCATATTAAAATATATTTAGGAGGTACAAGATGTTAACACCATTAGATATTGAATCAAAAGTATTTAGCTCCTCAATAGGAGGTTTTTCAAAGTCAGATGTTAATCAATTTATAAAAGAAATATTGGTTACATATGAAAAAATGTACAAAGAAAATATTGAAATGAAAGATAAAATCAACATGTTAAATGATGGTATCCAATATTATAAGACCATTGAAAACACGCTTCAAAACACGCTGTTATTAGCCGAAAAAACTGCTGAGGAAACAAAGGCGAGTGCTAGAATTAAATCTGAAACGATTGAAAAAGAAGCTGAGATAAATGCGATAAAACTTATTCAAGAAGCTAAAAATTCAGTGCAGAATATTGATTTTATGAGAGAATCAATGGTTAAAGCTTATGATGCTAATAAAATTCAAATCAAGCAGTTTTTATTGGCACAATTAGAAATGATAACCAAAAATGAAATGGTACTAAATGCTGGTACAGACATCGCTGCTGAAATGATAGGTCAAGTTAATAATATTAACATACCAAAAATGAATGATGTGAAATCTAAAAATATTGAGGATACTATGATTTTCAATATAGGCAACAATGATGAATAACTTAATGATTAATACAGCAAGTAAATCATATCCGATTTATTTTACGCAAGATTTTAGTGGTCTTAGTAAGGCGATTAAAGGAATTAATAAAGATTATTCTAGCTTTATTGTAATTACTGATTCTAATGTTGGAACAATTTATTCAAAGCAAATAATCAAAGAGTTACAAGTATTTGAAAAAAATGTATTGATTACTGTATTTGATGCAGGAGAAGAAAATAAAATATTAGAAACAATATCTGGGTTTTATCAAGATATGATCGAATTTGGTGCAGACCGAAAATCTCTTGTTATTGCTTTAGGTGGAGGAGTAACTGGTGACATGGCTGGTTTTACAGCTGCAACATTTATGAGAGGAATTGACTTCATTCAAATACCTACAAGTTTATTATCTCAAGTAGATAGTAGCGTAGGTGGCAAAACAGGCATTGATTTTAACGGATATAAAAACATAATTGGAGCATTTTATCAACCTGAGCTTGTTTATATTAATGTATTTACGCTTTCAACGCTCCCTAATCGTGAACTTTATGCTGGAATGAGTGAAGTATTAAAACATGGGTTTATTAGAGATATAAGTTATTATAATTTTCTTAAAAACTCGGTGGATAAAGTCCTAAACTTAGATTTTAAAACTTTAATTACTATGATTAAATGGTCATGCCAAATCAAAAAAGACGTGGTAGACCAAGATGAAAAAGAACAGGGTTTAAGAGGGATTTTAAACTTTGGACATACTTTCGGACATAGTATAGAACGACTTAAAAATTTCGAACTCATACATGGAGAATGTGTTAGCATAGGTATGCATGGAGCATTTCTTTTAGCTAATAAATTGAAACTTATAACTGATACAACTTTAAATGATGGGTTAGATATGTTAAGAGCCTACCATTTACCGCTTCAGGTAAGAGGGTTAAACAGAGACGACATATACAATGATATGTTTCATGATAAAAAAACAATTCATAAGAGACTTGTTTTTGCACTATTAGATGATATAGGCAAAAGTCACTTAAGTACGCAACTCATCAGCAAAGACATCATTCTTGAATGTATTGATGAATTAATAACTTTATAGGAGATTTTATGATAATTCAAATAATTGCATTAATATTATTAGTAGGTATTGATCAGTGGACTAAGTTGCTTACCGTTAATTATTTTAATCTAGGAGATCCTGGTGTTAAAATAATTGAAGGCGTACTAGAACTAACTTTTGTTAAAAACACTGGCGCTGCCTTTGGAATATTAAGTAATGGTACTACGTTTTTAATTATAGTTGTTAGTATTGTTATTATTGGCATAATCATATTTCAAAGAAAAATTCCAAGGACAAAGCATTTTTTACCATTACATATTCTAATTACATTTATTTTGGCAGGAGCAATAGGAAATCTAATTGATCGTATAAGATTAAGCTATGTTGTTGATATGATTCATTTCTATTGGTTTGAATTCCCTGTATTTAATGTGGCAGATATGTACGTAACTTGCGCTGCAATAATTATGATGGCATTACTGTTAACTAAATACAAGAATTTAGATTTATAGAATAGACCAAAGGTCAGAGGTCAGAGGTTGAAATGAATATTATATTTAACGAAACGACATCTATAAGAGTAGACAAATATTTGTCTACTCATTTTACTGAACTTACAAGATCATATATACAAAAATTAATCAAAAATGGTGATATATTAGTGAATGATAAAATCGTCAAGGTGAATTATAGGCTTAATAGTGGGGACTTAATTGTTCTATTAGATGTTGAGCCTAAAATGCTTGAAGTACTTGAAGAAGATATACCTATTGAGATTGTTTACGAAGATGATGATATGATAATTGTTAATAAATCTGCTGGAATGGTTGTTCACCCAGCACCTGGCAATTATACAGGCACATTAGTAAATGCGATTATGTTTCACTGTAAAGATCGTTTATCTTCAATAAATGGCGTAATTAGACCTGGCATAGTTCACAGAATAGATAAAGACACTTCAGGTTTGCTTATAATATGTAAAACAGATAGAGCACATAATAGTATTGCCAAACAACTTAAAAATCATTCGGCTCATAGACGTTATGAAGCCCTTGTATATCATAATCTAAAAGAAGATGAAGGTTTTATAGATGCACCAATTGGTAGAGGAGAGAAAGACCGTAAGAAAATGACAATTAACTATAAAAATGGTAAAGAAGCCAAAACATATTATAAGGTATTAGAGCGATTAGACAATAATAAGTATACATACGTATCTTTAAACCTCGAAACAGGCAGAACACATCAGATTCGCGTTCATATGGCTAGTATTGGATGTCCGCTTATTGGCGATCCATTGTACGGCCCTAAGAAAAGTGTTTTTGCAGCAACAGGACAAATGTTACATGCAAAAGAAATTGGATTTATTCATCCTGTGACTAATGAATATATGGAGTTTAGTGTTGAAGCTCCCAAACATTTTATGAGAATATTAAATATTTTAAAAAATCGTAAACAATAAGTACTAATTATTAAACAAGGCTACTTTTTTAAACACATTAACATGTTAATAGGAGTTTATTATGAAAATTTTAATGGATGAGCAAGCAATCAAAAGAGCAATAACAAGAATTTCACATGAGATTATTGAAAAAAACAAAGGAGTAGATGATATTGTTATTATGGGAGTGAAAACTAGGGGTATTCCTTTAGCAAGAAGAATAGCAGATAAAATCGAAGAAATCGAGAACAAATCTGTTGCCTTTGGAACCATTGATATAACCTTCTACAGAGATGATCTTCAAAAGAAATTTGATAAACCAGTAGTAGGTAAAAAGATATTTATTAATGTAGAAGGAAAAGTTGTTATAATCATTGATGATGTAGTATTTACTGGTAGAACTTGCAGAGCCGCAATAGATGTGATTTTTGATATGGGTAGACCTAAGAAGATTCAATTTGCTGCATTAATTGATAGAGGACATCGAGAATTACCTTTAAGACCTGATTACATTGGTAAAAACATACCAACTTCAACTAAAGAAGTAGTACATGTAAAAGTTATGGAAATTGATAAAGAAGATTGTGTTTTATTAGAATAGATTATGAGAGGTATATATGCGAAAATTAGTAACAATTTTAATGATAATAATAGTGATAACTTCAGCATGTTCTTCATCTAATGAAGATCCAACTAATATAGAAATGGAAGTTTTAAGAGCTAGCCTTCTTGAAAAGGAATTAAGAATTGATAAATTGCAGGATTCCATTGAAGAACATCAAAACACAAAAGTCGAGTTAACTAATAAAGTTTATATCTTAGAATCAGATCTTGAAGAAGAACGAAGTCAAATGATTCAATTATTAGATAATCAACCTCAAGTGTTAACCATACACAAAGAAAAAAGTCATTACTATGATATGTTTAATGATGACTTATATATATTACTAACATTTACAGATGAATATATTGACTATGACTATGAAGAACTATATAGATATCATAAAAACCAAGAAGTGGAACTAATATATCGAGGAGAGGATATTCAATTTTGTATTGATGAAAGTTCTGGTCATCTTTTTGTTTTAAATAATGATGAAATTTTTATATATGATAATGAACTTAAATTGATTTATGAAGAACTAATAGATGTTAACGATCCATTAATCGAATTATCTCCAACGCTATATCTAGATGATAATGATTATGGAAAAAATTACGTTCTAATGTCAAAGTATATTCAAGAAGATATACCGTCACTCCTAGCATTAATCATCTATGACTATAGGCACGATAATGATACTATTGTAGCTAAATATTATATGAATACCCAAAATTATATTTTTCATGATGAACGACCGGAATTAATATATGAAGAAATTTCAGAAGAAGGGATTACTCTTTATAAGATAAATTTTAACACTGAAAGCAAAACAATTATCGCGCAAAATATTAGTGTTGGTTTTGAATTATATAAAGAAAATCAACAGATTTACTATTTTGATGAATCGCTTAATCATGTTGTTATATATGAGAGTGATTAGTGTTATAACGCTATCTTTAAGGGTTTATGCAATTATCAAACATTAATAGAGTATATTTTGATGGAATTTTTGCAGCATAGAAGGCAGTAATAGTGAAAAAACGTAATTATTTTACTTATGGTTTAGGAACGATTGGCCGTGACATGCTTTACTCTCTCGTAAGCATGTATTTAATATTTTATTTAACTGATATCAAAGAAATTCCTGATAAAACACTTTGGTGGGTTGCATTTATTATGGTTGTAGCTCGGGTATTTGATGCTATTAATGATCCGCTTATGGGTATTATAGTTGATAACACCAAAGGCAGATTTGGGAAATTCAAACCTTGGATTGCTATTGGTGCAATTTTATCAGGTGTTTTTACTATATTATTATTTACTGACTTTAATCTAACGAACAGTTCATTTGTTTTAGTATTTTTAGTTGTTTATTTATTTTGGGGCATTAGTTTTACTATTAATGATATTTCCTATTGGTCGATGTTACCTTCTTTGACAGTTAATCAAAAAGAACGTGAAAAATTAGGGGCTTTTGCGAGAATATGTGCTAACATTGGTTTGTTTACAGTAGTTGCGGGCATTATTCCAATTACAAATGCATCGAGTAATCAATTAGGTAGTATGAAGTCAGCGTATTTTGCTTTTGCAATTATTGTCACTATGATTATGATTATTGGTCAAAGT
>JAOZKH010000056.1 GCA_029935405.1 Vallitaleaceae bacterium
CTCGTTACGATACAAACCATAATTATTAATATAATCAATAATTATACTTGGTGTATAACCAATAATGGATTTGTTTTGACTAACTCGATGTCTAATATCAGTAGAAGAAATTTCTACATTTGGCATAGATAATTCTATAAATTCAGTGCCATAAATGGATGTTATTTCTTTCATTTTAACGCTGGCTTTGGTTTTATCAAAACCTCCTCTATTAAAAACAGCAAATTTAAACTTTTTTAACAGTTTATCTGCATCATGCCAATTCATAATCGAAAAAAGATTGTCATACCCAATAACCCAATAGAATTCTGTGTTTACAGTCATAGCACTAAGTTGTTTAAGCGTATCATAGGTATATGATGTCACAGTAGAGTGCTCTTCAATGCCATTATATATAATCTCTGTGATTTTATTGGTTATAGTTTTCACCATAGTGATTCTATGTTTATAAGATGCCTTAGTTTCGTGTTTGAACGGTGGAATACCAGAAGGTAATATATTTATTTCATCAAAAAAGCCACAATCAACTAATGTATGCATTGCTATAATGTGACCGTTATGTATAGGATTAAATGTTCCACCATATATCGCAACTTTCTTCATAAAACCACCTTAATAAAACACGATATTATTTTTAATTAAATCGTAGATATAATATTTGTCATTTTCTTCTAACAGTTGTTCAATATCCGCAAGATTATATAATGGATAATAACTTCTATATTCAATGATTTTCTTAGCAAGTGTAGGTGTTATTTGTGAATTCATATTCATCAGTTCTTCATATGATGCTGTATTAATATTAGTATTTAATGTAATTAGATGAACGTTTTCCACTGATTCAAAATCTATTGCTTGAGCACTTGTATATGCATAACTTCTATTTGTAACCTTAGAGCGCAAATCACCTTCAAGGTTTAAGTAATTTGCTATATCTAGTTGTTCTGCAGTATTAATATTTATTGGTGCTTTTTGATTAGTTGGTATAGTATCTAAATAAATATACGGTTCTAAATTCTTATAAAAAGTTGGACCAATTGTATTAGATAAGTCAGAATAGCTTTGCATCGGTCGTTTTGATATAATCTTATTTACAAGAAAATTCTTTAAATGATCGCTTAAACCAAAACTTGAAAATAATGACTTAAGTTCAACTTCTCCTGCGGTATTAACATTTGTTCTTGTGACTAATTCATCACTATACTTAGTCATATCATAGTTTTGCATAGGAAAATTTGCTTTTGAAAGTTCAAAGATGCTATAAATTGGATAAGCGGTGTCATTTCTGAATTTATCAAGAATTGTTGCTTGAGATTCTGTAAAACCACCTATCTCTATAAGTTCTGTTTTGTTTGCGGTATTAACATTTATTCTTGATTTATCTGTTTCGATTAATATATTATTATTAAGTTCTACCGTAAGAAAAGGTTCCATCAATTCATAATATCCAATAACCACATCAAAATACTTAAGTTCTTCAATTTCTATAAAAGGAGAAAAAATTCTCTCTCTACTAATATCATAGGCTTTGTTTAAACTATCAAAAGTATTAAATAAACTTGATAATTCATAGACAGTGGCTGTATTAATATCGGTAATATAATGAATCCCACTACGCTTTTCTTTAATAAAATCAAGGGTAAACACTGAATTTATATACCCTAATTCTTCACTAGAGTTTATTGGATTATAGGTTCGGTAATTAATTATTGAATTAGCTTGTGCCTTGCTAATGTTAAGATGTGTTTCTAACATAGTGGAACTAGCAGTGTTAATGTTCAAAATATTCACAGGTGTTTCACTAGTTTTATAAATCCCTAGTTCCTGTCTAACAGCAATAAACTGAGCATCAACTAAATCTTGATAATACTGAGCGTTTAAATGATTTTCATCAAGTTCACCATATCCTAGTCGTAGTAATAATTCATTATATGATTCATCAGTATTAAGAAAAACATAAGCAAAAGTATATCCATCATCCGTAGGAAGAACTTTATCTTCTAGGATAAATACAGGTTTACCTAATAATTGTTCTTTACTATATTCATAACTTTTATCACTAGATAATGTATTTACTCCAACCAATCTTATTAACTTCGTTTCTGTAATTGATAATTTGGAATTTATATACATAACTCGTATTGCATTTCCATCAATAACATCAATAACGACACCGATTCTTGGTTGATCATATTCTAATATAATTCCTTTCCCAAAAACATTAATTGTGGAAAGGAAAAGTGATAAAACTACTACAAGCAGGAATAAACGATTATGTTTCATTAATACTCACGCCACCTTTACTTTTTGGATTTTGGTAATTCTATTTCTTTATTATCTTTTGATTCCCTATATAAAGTGATTTTTTTGCCCATAACTTGTACAATAGTTGAACGACTTCTTCCAGCTATAAGTTCTGCTAGTTCACGAGGTTCATCTGCACAATTTTTAAGTACATTTAATTTTATTAGTTCACGTTTTTCTAAAGCTTCTGATATAGCTTCAACTAGTTCTGGAGTTGCTCCGTTTTTACCAACCTGAAAAATTGGATCTAAATCATGAGACATGCTTCTTAAAAACGCTCTTTGTTTACTACTTAAATCTATCATATTTATTCCTTTCATGTCTGTTAATACTGAATACACAGTTAATATTATTACTTATAATAGTCAAAAGTTAGGTTATAAATGGCAACAGTGTCACCTTCTTCAATACCAAGTTCTTCTAACTTGTCTATAATATCATTTTCTTTCATAAAGTTTTGGAAGAAAATGAAACCTTTTTCGTTTTCTAAATTCGTATAGCCTAACATACGTTCAACTTTTGGACCTTCTATTCTAAAGTAACCTTCATCATCAAGAAATACATTAATTGGAGCATCATATTCAACGGTTTGATTTAATTCAAATTCCGGTTCATACACATATACTTCTTTTGGTAAAGTTTGTAAAATATTATATATTTCAGTTAATAATTCTTTGATTCCTTGGCCTGAAACACCTGATATTGGAAAAACTTTAATTCCTTTAGGTTCAAAAGTTTCCTTTAATTCAGTTAAAAAACTGTCATCATACATTGCATCCATTTTATTTGCTGCAATTAATTGAGGTTTTGTTACTAAATCTTTATTATATGAGATTAATTCATTCATAATCAACTCAATATCATTTGTTGGGTTTCTTCCTTCAACACTTGCAGCATCAACAACATGTAGCAGTATCTTAGTTCTCTCAATATGTTTTAGAAATTCATGTCCTAGTCCAACACCTTCTGCTGCACCTTCAATAATACCTGGTATATCAGCAATTACAAAACCATTTTCATACATATCAACAACCCCCAAATTAGGATTTAATGTTGTAAAATGATAATTAGCGATTTTAGGTCTTGCGTTACTAACTTTAGATAAAAATGTGGATTTTCCCACATTAGGAAATCCAACTAACCCAACATCTGCAATTGATTTAAGTTCAAGAGTTACCCATAATTCTTTGGCTTTTTGGCCTGGTTGTGCATACTTAGGTATTTGCATGGTAGGAGTTGCATAGTGTTGATTGCCTTTTCCGCCGCGCCCACCTTTTAAAATAATAAAGCGAGAATCATCAGTCGCCATATCATAGATTACTTGACCTGACTCAGCTTCTTTAATAATAGTGCCTCTTGGTACTTTTAATATTAAATCTTGACCATCTTTTCCATGACAATTACTTCCCATACCACCTTGGCCAACTGTTGCCTTATAATGTTTAGCATGTCGATAATCATATAATGTATTAGCATTACTATCTACAATGAATATAATGTCTCCACCACGTCCACCATCACCGCCATCAGGACCACCATTTGGTACGTATTTTTCACGACGAAAGCTTACACAACCATCGCCGCCTTTTCCGCTTTTTAAATATATTTTAGCTTGATCTACAAAAATCATAATTTTCCTCTACTTCTCTTGTCAAAGCAAAGATTAATTTCCTTTGCTTAAATGTTATAATCATAATATATCATAAAACCTTATAAAACTAAAGAGTATGATAGGTTGTTAGGGTGCCAAAAGTATTTAGTCACTCGTTTTATACCCTAACTATAGATTATTACAACTGGTTTCTTGATATTTCATATGATAACTCTAATTATAAATATAAAAAAGTTTCAAATGAGAGACTCACTTGAAACTTTTAAATCTTTAGATTATTACGCTTTTGAGTAAACAGAACATTGTTTCTTGTCTCTGCCTTTTCTTTCAAAGCGAACAACACCGTCGATTAATGCGAATAATGTATCATCGCCTCCTCTACCAACATTGTTACCTGGGTGGATTTTAGTTCCACGTTGTCTGTAAAGAATATTTCCAGCTTTAACGAATTGTCCGTCAGCACGTTTTGCACCTAATCTTTTTGATTCAGAATCTCTACCATTCTTAGTCGAACCAACACCCTTTTTATGAGCGAATAATTGAAGGTTCATTCTTAACATGGTTACACCTCCTCGAATTTAATATTTATGAATTCATTTTCATTTAACTCGTTCTTGTAATCCTCATAAGTATTACTAATACCTAAATGGAACGTTTGCATTAATAAATCACCTTTTGAATCAAAACCATCTTTTGCTATAAGCTTTAGATAACCGTCATCTTTATAAGTTATGATAACTTTATTGTCAGTGAGTTCATTGATTGCGTTGGCTGTATTTAATGATAATGTGGATACTGCAGCACATACGATGTCTTTACCATATTCAGCAAAACCTGCATGTCCTAATAATTCATAACCAATAAAGTTTAAAACTCCACTATCATTTTTACCTTTATAATAAAACGTAATGTCTATCATATTAGCCGTTGATTTTGTCGATAACAACTTCAGTAAATGGTTGTCTATGACCTTGCTTTTTGCTATAACCTTTTTTAGCTTTGTACTTAAATATAATGATTTTCTTAGCTTTTCCATTAGTTTTAACTGATCCTGTAACTGTTGCAGCTTCTACATATGGACTTCCAACTTTAGCTTCGCCATCGTTTGAAATCATAAGTACTTTGTCAAAAGTAACTGCTTCACCAGCATCTAAACCTAACTTTTCAATACGAATAGCATCACCTTCTACTACTTTGTATTGCTTTCCGCCAGTTTCAATAATTGCATACATTCTTGGCACCTCCTCTTTCTTAAGACTCGCCGATAACGGTGACCCGTTAGGGTACTTAAACCTACTCGCGCGGTATACCACTAGAATACTCTATCATAGTAAGGACCTAGTGTCAAGATTTATTTGTAACAAAACAATTATTTATGAACTATTTGTTATGAATTGATTATTAAATAAACCGTTTATATCAAAACATTTATTTTGACGGGATATATCCTATATTTTTTAGTTGTTCTCTTAGCGACGGTTCAAGACGCTTTCTTGTTATTTCCATAATTCCAAGACGAGTCAATCCATGTACAACTACTCTTATAGGATCGGTTTGACTTATTGACTTTATATAACTTAATAATGTTTTATTATCATCTTCTATATCCATGTCAATGAAATCAATCAATATAATTCCTGAAAGATTTCTTAAACGCACCTGTTTCATAGCTTCCTTAGCTGCTTCTTTATTGATTTTAAGTCGATTACGATGAGTATTAATTTTTTTAATGTTCTTACCTGAATTAACATCAATTATTATCATTGCTTCTGTTTTGTCTATTACAATTGATCCACCTGAAGCTAGCCAAATATTTTTAAGATGACTTTTATTCAATTTATCCGAAACATCAAAAATACTGAACAATTTATCTATTAAGTTAACCGTAATTTCATTATGTAAACCAATCTTTGTTAAATAACTTGTAATTATTGATTTATCTTCTTCACAGTCTACATGGATTTCCAAAAGGTTTGCTTTGTTCATGTCTTGAACGTATTTGATCCATCCATTATTGTTGTTATATAACATGTTATAATTAGGCCTATACCCCTTGATATCTTGAATATGGTTATATGTTTCTATAAGAGAATTAAGTTCTTGTTCAAATTCTGAATTTATTGCATTATAACAGTTTGTTCTAACAATAAATCCATATTCTTTGTTCTTATACTTTGCAACTATTGACTTTATTCCTTTAGTTCTAGCATCTTCTGGAAGTTTTGATGAAAAATGAATTTCAGTTGTATCATTAACAAGTACAAAGTAATTCCCGGAGATAGATAAGGTTGTAGATAGTTTTGCTCCTTTAGTTCCATATGCGTCTTTCTTTATTTGCATGACAATGCTCTGCCCTGGTGAAAAAGTATTTGTGGAAGGTGTGATAGGTAAAAACCCATTTTTTTCTTCACCATAATCAACAAAATAACCACCTATTCCTTTTACCTTTTTTTTAACAACACCTATATATATATTTCCGACTGAACTTTTTGTTGCATCGCTAAAAGGGTGACATTCAACCATATGATCAAACTCATCTAATAAACATATAAATTTACAATTATTATTATTTGCAACAATCAACTTATTATCCATTAACGACTCCTTTAGTAAGCGTTAATAGCGGATCAAGACTAGTATATATATCTATTCTATGTATATCATAATATAATTCACGTGTAAATACGTTAAGCTCAATACCAATATAATTAAATATTGCTCCCATTAATAGTTCAGGCTTAATATTTAAACTTGAACCCGTCGCTAGCATAACATGTAGTGCATTGTTTACTATTATAAACTCAAGTATGCCTGGTCTAATATCAAAATCATTTATTTTACCCTTTTTATTCTTCTTTTTTACAATAATACTATCTTGATTAATAAACGATTCTAATTTTTCAGAATTTAGTACTAACTTTGCTAGTTTTTCAGATAAATCTATCATATAAGTAGCCGCTTTACATGCCGCCATTCCCGCAGTTTGTTTTCCAATAAGTTCAACTGCTTCAAGAATTACAATTCCTTCTGGACAAACAGCATTTACCTGTTTAATCAACATATCAAGATCATAGTTTTCAACTTTTAACTTAAGGTCAAGATATTCACCACTGCTTGTAATTCCAACCGCAAGAGGAGCTGCAATTGAAAATATCTGATGCGGATTAAAACCTTCTGAATAAGCGATCGGAATACCTGAGCGTCTAAAAATCTTTTGCCATCCACGCATCATATCAAGATGCCCGATAAATTGCATAAATCCTTCTTTACTAAATTTAATTCTTATCTTCAAAACAAATACCTCCTTCAAAACATGTTGCCCCACATGCCATACACTCTTCCATACAGTTTGGTGTCACTATTTCTTTCATGCTTTTAAGGTATTCTTTTTCGAGAAATGATTTTTTTATTCCTATATCAATAAAATCCCAAGGCAACACTTCATCAAATTCTCTCTGACGTGATGCATAAAACTTAGGATCGATATCTAGTTTGTTAAAGGCTGTTTCCCATATTTCAAACACAAAATGTTCACTCCAGGCATCAAAACTAGCGCCATTATGAAATGCAAGCTCAATAACATCTGCAATTCTTCTATCTCCACGTGCCATTACACCTTCTAGCATACTTAGCTTTGCATTATGTGAATTATATTTGATACGTTTTTTGTTAATTGCTCCATTTAACATTTTTTGTTTACTCATAAACTCTTCATATGTATCTTGTTTAACCCATTGAAATGGCGTAAAAGGTTTAGGTATAAAAAAGGAAGTACTGACAATTAGTTGCACGCTTCCACGAGGTCTTTCAGGTTTAGGAATAGAAAAGTATTGTTTAACTATGTCATCAGATAATGTACTAATTGCTAATATATCCTCATCAGTTTCTCCTGGTAAACCTAACATAAAGTATAATTTAACTCGGTTCCAACCACCAACAAAGGCTTCTTTAGAGCCATTTAGAATATCTTCTTCTGTAATACCTTTGTTAATAACATTACGCATTCGTTGAGAGCCTGCTTCAGGTGCAAATGTCAAACTACTCTTTCTTATATCTTGAACTTTATTCATTAAATCTAATGAAAAAGAATCTATTCTTAAACTAGGTAGTGATAAGTTTAGTTTTTGTTCTTTGGCTATATCATCAATTAAGTAATCACATAATGGTGACAAATGACTATAATCACTTGATGACAATGAAATTAATGATACTTCCTCATGTCCAGTAGTATTTATAAGGTGAGTAGCTTGAGCTTCTAATGTCTCTAAAGATTTTTCACGTACTGGTCTGTATATAAATCCTGCCTGACAAAATCTACATCCTCTTGCACAACCTCTGAAAAGTTCTAATACAATACGATCATGTACTGGTTGTAAATAAGGTACGATAGGATTTTTAGCATAGGGCATTTTATCTAAGTCGACAACTATTTGTTTAGCAATTGATTTTTTTGCATGTTCGTGTAAAGGTATCATTTCGTGAATCGTTTCATCTTTTTTATAGGTCACATCATAATACTTTGGTACATAAATGCCTTCAACATCTAATAATTTTTCTAAGAAAACATCTTTTAGTTTATTATCAGCTATTAAAGGGTCGTTTTTTAATTCCTTATATAATTCCATTACTTCATTTAATGAAGCCTCACCTTCACCAATATAGAAAAAGTCAATAAATGCTGCAATTGGTTCAGGATTATAAACACATGGTCCACCAGCACATACAATTGGATCAGAATCTTTTCTATTAGAAGAACGAATTTCTATACCACTTAGTTTAAGTATATTAAGTATATTTGTGTAACTCATTTCATATTGTACTGTAAAACCTAAAAAATCAAAATCTATAATATCTGATTGTGATTCTAGTGCAAACAATGGAATGTTTTCATTAATAAGAACTGCTTCCATATCTTTCATTGGCGAAAATACACGTTCACAAAATGTATCTTTCCTACTATTTAATAAATTATAAAGAATAGAAAGTCCTAAATGACTCATTCCTATCTCATAAAGATCCGGAAAACATAGTGCAAAGCGAATATCTACCGAACTTAAATCTTTCATAACTGCATTAACTTCATTCCCTATATACTGGGCTGGTTTTTGTGTGGTTAATAACAAATGTTTTGGTACTCTTAATTGTTTCAAAATAATTCCTCCTAGTATAAAACCTGTCACACAAATATAAATATCTACTATTCTGTGCACTTTATCATAAACCATGACAATCAGATTGTCAATTCTCTTGAGAAACCTTGTATTTAGCGTATGAACCTTGTATTTAATACCTATGTATGGTATAAATATACATAGATTCAATTTAGGAGGTTTTTTATGCAAAACGCATTTGAAGTATTAAAAGAAAGAGGTTTTATTGAACAATTGACTCATGAACAAGAAATAAAAGATATATTTGC
This sequence comes from Vallitaleaceae bacterium, assembly GCA_029935405.1. Classification (GTDB taxonomy): domain Bacteria; phylum Bacillota; class Clostridia; order Lachnospirales; family Vallitaleaceae; genus UBA1351. The sequence goes on from JAOZKH010000056.1 coordinate 9,336, forward strand.
ATCAGATGAAAAAGTAACATTTTATATCGGTTTTGATCCTACTGCAGATAGTTTGACAGTTGGTCACTTCTTACCTGTAATAGCTATGGCTCACTTACAACAGGCTGGCCATAGACCAATCGTATTAATTGGTGGTGGAACTACTCGTGTTGGTGATCCTACAGGAAAAACAGATATGCGTAAGATATTAACGGATGATCAAATTGATGTAAATGCTAATATTTTCAAAAAACAACTTTCGAAATTTATTGATTTTACTGATGATAAAGCTATTATGATAAATAATGCTGATTGGTTACTTAATCTTAACTATGTAGACTTTCTAAGAGAAGTGGGTGTACATTTTAGTGTTAACAGAATGCTAACTGCTGAATGTTATAAGTCACGCATGGAAAAAGGGTTGACTTTTCTAGAATTTAACTATATGTTGATGCAGTCTTATGATTTTTATGAACTTAATCAAAAATATAATTGTACAATGCAACTTGGTGGTAATGATCAATGGTCTAACATCTTAGGTGGTGTTGAACTTATTCGTAGAAAAGACCACAAAGAAGCCTATGGTATGACTTTCAAACTTCTTACTACAAGCGAAGGTAAGAAAATGGGTAAAACTGAAAAAGGTGCTGTTTGGTTAGACTCTGCTAAAACTAGTCCCTATGAATTTTTTCAATATTGGAGAAATATTGAAGATGTTAAGGTTGAAGAATGTCTAGGACTTCTTACATTCTTACCAATGCATGAAGTTAGACGTTTAGGTGCTTATGAAGGTGCAAAAATTAATGAAGCAAAAGAAGTATTAGCCTATGAATTAACAAAAACAATTCATGGTGAAGAAGAAGCTAAAAAGGCTCTAGAAGCTAGCAAAGCATTATTTGCAGGTGGCAAAAAATCAGGTTCTATTCCCTCTACATCTTTAAATAGGGAACTTTTTACCAAAGGTATTGATCCAATTAGTTTATTAGTTGAAATAAAAATTATTCCTTCTAGAAGCGAAGGAAGGCGTATTATACAACAAGGTGGCTTAAGAATAAATGATGTTAAAGTTACTGATATAAGCCAAAGCTTTACAACGGATGATTTTGTAGATGGCGAATTAATGATTCAAAAAGGTAAGAAGGTATTTCACCAAGTAGTATTTAAATAGACTACATATAGTGGTTGAATTAGAGAAACTTAAGTTTAATACCTTAACCAATTATCACAATAATATAATGGACAGTCACTAGAGTAATAACATACTCCTTTGACTGTCCATTTGATTTATATAGATTCTAACAACAAGTAAATATATTACAATGCTGCTAATAATTCACATATAAATTTATATGTTCTTTCTAGACTTGATATACTAACCCATTCATCCGGCGAGTGAACAGCTTGCATGTCAGGACCAATGCTAATTGCTTCAATATCAGGTCTTGACTCAAGAAATACTCCAGGTTCAACTCCCGCGTGTAAGGATTTTACTAAAGGCTCTTTACCTGTTGTTTCTTTATAGATAGCCATTGATTTTTCTAACAATAATGAATCTTTTTTTATTGGCCATTCTGGATATTCTGCAGTTTTAATAAATTCAGAATTTGTTTGTCTTGCAAATAATTCCAACGTATTAGTAATATGGTATTTAAGACTTCTTACACCACTTCTTATAGAAAATAAATATACTAAATGATCATCTTCTAAGGCTATTTTACCTATATTCAACGAACTTTCAACAAAACCTTCAAGTTCTGCGCTCATTGATTGAACACCATTTGGCAAACCAACCAATAAGAAAATAGCTGTTTCCATATCTTGCTCTTCAATGACATTAAGAGTTGTACCAGTTTCTAGGGTATCACTTACAATTTCAATGTCAGGATCGCTAACTCTATATTCATTGGAGATTTCAGCACCTAAAGAATCTAATATCTCATTAAATAGCTCTTCTTCATTTTCAGGAATTACAACAGTAAAAAATGTTTCTCTTGGTATTACATTATCTTTAGTACCACCAAAAATATCAACTAAATGTATATCTATTTTTTCATCTAGTTGACATAACAATCTTCCTGTCAACTTAATTGCATTTGCTCTACATTTATTAATTTCTACACCTGAATGACCACCTATTAATTTTTTGAGTGCAACCTCTTTACATAGATGACCTTCCATTAATAATTCCTTTTTATGTACTGGTAAACTAATAATTGATTTTAATCCACCTGCACAACTAACAACAAATTCTCCCTCTTCTTCTGAGTCTAAATTTAGGAAATATTTACCTTTTAATAAATTCGTATCAAAGTTTATCGCTCCTGTCATACCAACTTCTTCATCTGTAGTTATAAGAAGTTCAATTTCCGGATGAGAAAGTGTATTTGAATCTAAAACTGCTAGTCCCATCGCTACAGCAATACCATTATCAGCTCCAAGAGTGGTTCCATCTGCTGTTAGATGATCTCCTTCAATTAGCATTTTTATTGGATCTTTAATAAAATCATGGACAGTATCTTCGTTTTTTTCACATACCATATCCATATGACCTTGAATAATAATCCCTTGTTTGTCTTCATATCCTGATGTTGCAGGCTTTCTAATCAATACATTTAAATATTCATCTTGAATTGAATATAATCCTCTGTCTTTTCCAAACTTAAGAAGAAAATCACTAATTTCTTTTTCATTTCCACTACCTCTTGGTATCTGGTTTATGTCATAAAAAAACTTAATAACATCCTTTGGTTCTAATTCGAATAAATCTTTCATAATTCACCTCACATAGTTTTTATATAGTTTTAAGAGTAACTACATATACTCTTGTTACTTTTTAAATGATAACAACATGATTCCTTTATATTAATATCACAATAGAACAATCGCTTCAGAATGTATATCTCTTTTTGCTACAAATAATTCGATATCTTGATTGTTACATATTTTGGTTTTATCTAATAAATATTTCACTTCTAGATAAGCTATATCTGGTAGATTGTTTTCTTTACTAAGATGGGCTAAAACAATATATTTCAAATCATCATGGATAAGATTTTCTATTAATGATGTTGATAGCTCATTAGATAAATGTCCAATATCACTTAAAATTCTTCGTTTAAGATAATATGGATAGCTTCCAGCTTCTAACATTTTAATATCATGATTAGCTTCTATATATAAAATATGTGAATTCTTTAGATGTTCAATAATATAATCATCATAATTACCAAGATCAGTTACTATACCAATTTTATATTTATCGTTGACGAATGTATAACAAACGGAATCAGTTGCATCATGAGATGTTTTAAAAGGCATTACTTGAATACTACCGATTTTTATAAGTGTGTCTGGTTTTATAAAATTAACAAGACTTTCATTTATCTTACCTAAACTACTATAAGTCTTTAGTTTATTCCAAGTTTTTTCAGTAATATATATAGGCATATTATATCGTCTTGCCATAATGCCAAGTCCTAGAATATGATCAGAATGTTCATGAGTTATAAAAATCCCATCTAGTTTGTTAGGATCAACCTCTATGTAATCTAAACCTGCTTTTATTCGCTTTCCACTAATTCCTGCATCTATAAGAATATGTGTATCTTCATTACCAACATATATACAGTTACCACTACTTCCACTAGCTATACTACAAAGTTGTATCATGGATTTGCTCCTTTTAAATCACTTTTTACATCTATGAACCTAATTGTTTTGATTATCTTTCCAATAAATTTCTAATGTATCACCATGATTAATTAAATCCATATAAGAACAGCGTTCACCATTAATTGTTGCTATAATTGTACCTTTAGCTTTAGTTCTATCAAAATCTATAAAATCAAATATGTCGATAAATTTATATACTTCTTTACCAGTTAGAGAAATAGTTTTTTTATTAACAACAACTGTTAATCTACGACCTTGTTCATCATTTTCATTTGTGTTTGTTTTTATTTTTGTTTTTACATCATTATGTAATAGTTTTTTATCATCAACAAAAGTTACAATTACATCATTAAATTTAACTATAGTTGAAGGTTTACATTCGTTTTCATTAATAAATACATGCGTATAATCCACATTAAAGGATTCTAGCAAATCACCAATCGAAGGATAAATTAATTCGATAACATCACCTTCATTAATATTTTTTAGTTTACTAGTCGGTTGTTTGTTAACTTTAATAGTAATTTCTAGTATCTTTTTATCACCATTTATTGTTATATAGTTTTCACTAAGAACATCTTTAATTGTTATATTTGGCATTGAGCCATCAACAGCAGCAATAATATTAATATAATCATACATTTTAATAGGAGTACTTAGATTAGCTTCTTTTTGATTAATATATATCCTGGCAGCTATCCCCATATTACCACGAATAGTTTTAGCTTCGTTGTTAAGTGTATAATTTAAAGACTTCCCATGTTTACTGATAAAGGATTTTGGGTCAATTCCTTTTAAGGCAACAATATCCATGACTTTTAATCTATTTGTATTAAAAATACGAATAGACTCGTCATTTAGGAATACTTCAACAAAATCATGTTGATTATTATTAATCCCTGTTAAGCAGATTCCAATTGGTGTAACAAATTCAGGTTTTTTCTTGAAATCTTTATCTTCTGAACTAATATTTGTTAATACATCTTTACCTCTAATAGCCACTCTTTCTCTAGGCAAATCTAATTCTTTAGCTAATATCTCTTCAAAACCTTTAATTTGACCGCCACCACCAACTATAAAAACAGCATTTGTTCCTTGCTCATCATTAAGTTCTTTGATTTTATCACTTAGGTGTTTAGCCAAGGAAATTTTTGATGTTTCCATTATATTTCGTACTTCTTCTAGATTAATAGTTTGCTTCATGCCAATAGCGTCTTTAAAAGAAACAGTTTTGCTTTTACCTGATGCTTTGATTTTAATTTTTTCTGCAGTTTTGAAATCAACTAAATATTCATGAATAATACTTTCTGTTATCTCATCACCTGCATATGGAATCATGCCGTAAGCTATAATACTACCACCTTTTGTTATAGCAATATCACTAGTTCCTGCACCAATATCAATCAAGGCAATATTAAGCAATCTATAAGATTTTGGAATTGCAACCTCAATAGCTGCAATAGGCTCTAGAGTTAACGAGTAAACTTCGAGTCCTGCTTTATCTATAACATTATATAAGCTGTTAACAACTTCAGAAGGTAAAAACGTGCTAAGTACATCTACTTTGATATTAGATCCTTTATGGTCTTCAAGATTTTTCATAATATAATCATTTAAATAATAGTTAGTTACTGAATATCCAACACAATAAAAAGGTATGTCATCAGATCCACCTGCATAATTGACTTTATGCATAGCTTTTTCCATGCCTTGTAATTCTAATGAAAGAATTTGTTCTTTAGTAATTGCCACGTCATCTTCTATTTCAATGTCCACTGTTGTGTGCATAGTTTTAAGAACTCTTCCAGCTGCAGCAATACATACTTTTTTTAGCTTTTTTCCAATTTTAAGTTCTAACACATCTCGCACTAAAGCAATTGTAATAGCAACTTGCTCAATATCATGAATTTGACCATCAATCATAGATCTTGTTTCATGAAGTTCAACATGTGAAGCAATGACTTTAAAGCCCTTGTTTTCTTTAATTCCTACAATTCCAACAATACTTCTTGTCCCTATATCTAATCCGAAAATAATATTGTCATTAATCAATTCCATATTTCCACCTACCTAGTCTATATAATAACATAATTTGGTTTAAACATCATACTAAATTACTCAAAAAC
>JAOZKH010000186.1 GCA_029935405.1 Vallitaleaceae bacterium
TTAATTTGATTGATTGTTGTTGGATAAAGTATTGGCTTGTCTGTATTTAAGAGTATCCTCCGATTTCTCCACTATATAATAATTATATTATCCTTTTTACATTTTTCCAACTTTATGTATTTATTCATGGTTAAATATTCCGCCTCTGAATAGATGTACTATGTCTATTGCTCTGCTTACTGCCATTATTCAATACCTCCTAAATATATATATGTAACTGAATCTCTACCGTGTCCTAGTAATTGAGCTACTTCGTACCTTGCGCTGTCTTTTTTCATATTTGCGTTCACTCTTTTTAAATATTCTTCTCTTGCATATGCATGTCTTAAGCCATGCATTGTTAATGCTCCTTTATCTTCTGCTTTTAAATTATGTGATGATTTTATCTATCTTCATTTTGTATTTTGTCCCTATGAAAATGAACAAAATTCTGTATGCTTTTTTCATAAGTATGTATTTGGGGTATGGCCACGATTCGTGTAAAATACCCCAATAAGATATTAGCGTTTCCAAGGGTTACAAAACATAAAATTACTAAAAATATTGTTTTTTATGAGTTTTACAGGGAAGACAGGTTAATATCGTTCATTAATTATCTCGAAATAGCTAGATAATATTAATCTTAGCATACTTTCCAAATAACTCTAAAGCTTTTTTATTATAGGCTTTAGCAGCTTCTATCTCGTTCGAATGATAACCACACCAGTAATATTTTCGATTATATTTCACTCTCGAACTCCACTTTTTTCTTCTTTTATCATAACTAATCCCTACGTATTTTGATATACTTTTAACTCTTTTGCATCCTTGTGTTGATTTAGATTTTATTTCAGTTCTATTACTTCCATATTTAATATTCAGTTCATCTTTTTTTCTTGTTAACTCCTCTATGGAAAGGTTATTAGTGTAACAATTTTCTCCATATAATTCATGCGAAGTATATGCTACCGCAATAGCTGCTTCTTCTTCCATCATATAATATTTTTCATATACTACTTTATTATTCTTTATTATTCTAGCTTTCCACTTTTTTGTATTTTTATCAAAACTAACCCCTGGGTATTTTGAATTTGATTTCATATAGTTGCTTCTATATTTATGTGAGTAATCTTGTCTAGATAATATTTCCAAATTTTTCCTTCTAAAGTCTAATGGATCACTATTTTTATGTAATACAATATAATTTCTTTTATCACAAAAAAGAATTTTGCATATACTTGTCATTTTGCCATTAACAACTGAATAAATAAACACTCTACCATTTTTATAAATAACATTTAACCATCTATATTTAGATGCTATTTTGTAAGTGTCTTCATCAACTATAAAAGTGAGTGTTTTTCTACTTTGAGTACAAATTTCCATACTATCTCCTTAAGGATTATTATATCTACTACAAATAATTTTATCTTATATAAGGGAAGGATACAATAAAAAAGTCTACCTGATATAGGTAAACTTTTTCGAATTAATTTCGCAATAATATTAGTTTACGAACTACTCATTTATTTTCAAGAAACAATCCTATTATAGCTAACATGAACTTTTTACATCAAAATATATTTAGTAACGGCTCTCAAGTTCCAATATTTCAATAGCATCTGCTCGAAAATCTGCATCATTATTATTTTTGTGAAGAACGATAGTGTTTTTATCCACACCAAATAATATACTTTTATGCGAAAAATATTCTTTGCCTATTACAGAGAAGAAACGTCTTTTACCTCTGTCATTAACACACCGCCACTGATAATGTTTAGCAATATCATAAACATCATCATCAAATATTAAGTTGTGTGCTGTTTTACCTAGAGTTCGTATTATTTTCATACACTTACCTTCTTCATCTTTTAATCATCAAGTAACCAGTCGTCCATAAACAACTATGTAGTATTAATTTTTTCGACTTACTTCAACACCACTTCTATTAAATAACACCGCTGCGTCGGGGTCACTATTATTCCATATATTTTTATTAGCCATTATAATCTCACCTTCCATAGCAACAGGGTCTTTTCCCGCTATTAGTGTCACAGTCTCACCAACATCAAGGATATAGCCGCTTGAGAATATATATGTCTGTCCCCCTGAGTCAGCCCCCTTCTCTGATATGAGTTTCCAACCGCTTATGTCGACTGCTAAAGTACCATTATTTTTGATGACAACATATTCAGCCTTTTTATCGAGGTGAACAATTTCAACGTGTGATTCTGGTTCAACGGTTTCTATTTTTTCTACTTGATTTTGAATAACTACAGCAGCAACTTCATCCGGTACGGTGTTCTCTTCAATGTTACCTGTCACTACCGCTGTATCCTCATTCTTCACTTCTTCGGGATTTATATTATCAAAACTTTCTATAATGTCGTTTCCATTTATCGTGTAACTGATATCATAATGAGATGGAATCTGTGTCGTAATGTTCTCATAGGTTATAATGGCTATAAATTTTTCACAACCATCAGCCTGGCGTATGACAGCCTCCATATATGCTTGATCACCATGTCGATTAAGTGTGCTGTTTTGAGGTGTAATATTCATACTACAACTAGTGCCACCTAATGAGTCTGCAATCACATGACCTTCATCCAATGTTGCTGACTCGACACCTGGTACCTTAGCCTCATCCGAATAATACCTACCACTGGATGTTACAGGTTCAGTAGAATCATCTTGTAATATAATGTTCTCCGCTATAACAACAATTAATTGGCTATGCTCATTAGTAAATGCCCAGTACTCTCTATCACCAAATCCCACATCCACTTTAACATTAGGCTCTCTATCACCGCTGAGATCACCGCCGTACACTTCTATTGTCTTATTAGTACTTAGTCCAAGTTGCTGAATCATCGATGTAGTCCAAGTCATCGTTTCCTCAATAGCCTCTGTATTAGGTTCTAGTAAATTAGGTTCGCTTGTTTCTACAGCAACTGATGTTGAAATTTCATCTTCAGATTTTGCTTCTGAGTCGTTGAGTAAATCATTATTACTAACCGCTTCCGTTAGTTTATCTGTCTCAACCACCGCACTTACTATCATAGGTTCAGTCATTTGAACCGAATTTGTTTCTACTTTTTGTACTTCTTCTGTCTTGATTTCTAAAGGCGTGTCAGACACCGGCTCTTCTGTCAAATTCACACACCCTGTTATCACTAATAAAAAAAATGTATAGACTATTAGTCTAATTATCTTATTCATGTATTCATTCTCCCTTTTCAATACATGCTTCAACCATATGGGTTTTGCATAGTTATATTTTTATGATTTATAATACCTATTAGTCCAGTAAAATCGAGAGTTAAGAGGATGTTACGAATATAACAGAATTGAGTTGTGTTACATTCAATATTAAAATTTAACTCACATGAACATCAATATCTTTTTTTGTGTCATGAGCATAGTAATTAAATGTTAAAATTCTACTTTTTACTATATCATCTGCTAATATGTTCATTTTTTGTTGTCCCATATGTGCTTGGTTTAATAAGCTTACTCCCATAATAATTGTTCTCCTTTTCCTTTTTATTCTACTCCAGCTAAATATACAAAAACAATCGAATCTCTTCCATGCCCTAATAACTTTGCTACTTCTAATCTTGCTTTTTCTTTTTTAATACCTTTATTTACCCTTTTTAAATATTCCTCTCTTGCATATGCATGTCTTAAACCATGTATAGTAAGAGCACCTTTATGATTTTCACTAACATTATGTCCTGATGCAGCTCTTTCAATTATTGTTATTTTATCTCTATGGTAATATGTAAAATTTTTAATATTTTTTTTAAATTTATT
>JAOZKH010000187.1 GCA_029935405.1 Vallitaleaceae bacterium
GGTGGACATACGATTGGAATATATAAAGATAATGATGTATTTATTAGAGAGCCAGAATATGATTTGCGCGATTATGGTTATGAAACTTCAGAATGGTATGGAGATGCCGTTAAAAACGGTGAAACATGGACATCACCATACAGTTGGGAACTTTGGGGAGATACTACGTTAATTACGTATAGTAAAAGATTAGAAATTAATGGTGAAATTATTGGAGTTATTGGTTCGGAATTTTTTATGGATAATTTGTATGATCGACTTTCAAAAATAAAGGTATATGATACAGGATATATTACGTTAATGGATAGTGATTTTAACTTTCTACATCATCCAACTTTAGGAGGAGAAAATCTACGTAACGTACAAGATGGTGAGTTATCGGTTTTGGCGAAGGATATTCAAAATTCATCTGAGAAAACAGGGGTTATTAGTTATGAATTTGATGGAAATAATAAGCTAATGGCGTTTTATATATTAGATAATGGATGGATACTCACGGCAAATCCAATTGAAAAAGAAATATATACTAATATGAACACAATGATTCAAAGGATTATTTTTGTCTCGCTTATTGCACTAATAATTGGGCTTATTTCGGCAACTATTCAAGGTAGAACTATTGCAAAACCATTAGAAAAATTAGCGTCAAATGCAATAAAATTATCTAAGGGTACGTATGATAACCAAGAAGAGATAAAACCTACCAAAATATATGAAATAGATATTCTGCAAAATAATTTTACTGTAATGATAAAAAATATTTACGATCGTGAGGAAGAATTAAGACAGTTTGTATATGTTGCATCTCATGACTTGCAAGAGCCGCTGAGAATGGTAACGAGTTACTTACAGATTATTGAAAAGAAGTATAAAGGCAAATTAGATGAAAAAGCTGATACATATATATTCTATGCTGTTGATGGAGCCAAAAGAATGAAAATCTTGATAAAGGACTTGCTATTATATTCAAGAGCCTCATCAGAAATTGAATTTGAAGTGATTGATTTAAATCAAATAGTTGATGAAGTTTTAAAGAATTTTACAACAGTTATGAATGACATTGGTATGGTAGTACACAAAGAGGAATTACCTTCAATAGTTGGAGAACATACACGTATGGTTCAATTATTCCAAAACTTGATTTCAAACTCAGTAAAATACCATAATGTAAGTAAACCTGAGATTAATATTCGATTCAGCAAAATTGATAACACATATGAAATAATTATTGAGGATAATGGAATTGGATTTAAACAAGATAATGCAAGTCAAATTTTTGAAGTATTTAAAAGACTTCATAATGCAGATGAATATCCAGGTTCAGGAATAGGATTATCTATTTGTAAAAAAATTATGGAGAAGCATAACGGAAGTATATATGCAAAATCAAATATTAATGAGGGCGCAAAATTTTATATGCGTTTCCCAATATCAGAGGAGTCTTAAATATGAATAAAAAAATGGTTGAAATATTATTGATAGAAGATAATCCGGGAGACATTGAATTAACACAAATGGCTTTTGAAGAAAGCGACTTGAAGTATAATCTTTCGGTTATCAGAGACGGTGAAAAGGCAATGCAGTTTTTGTTTGAAGAAGCAGGCCAAGAAGAAATTCCTTATCCAAATATTATACTTTTAGATATTAATCTTCCAATAAAAAATGGATTTGATATTTTAATAGATATTAAGAAAGATGAAAAGTTAAGAATGATACCTGTATTGATTCTAACAACATCTGATGCAGAAAAAGATATTTACAAAGCATATAGTAATCATGCAAATGCATTCTTGAATAAACCAGTCGATTTTAATGAATTTATTCAAACAGTAGAACATATAAACAAATTCTGGTTTGAAACAGTTAAATTACCTTAATAAACTGAAAACGGAGAAGCCAATGGCAATTAAACTATTACTCGTTGAAGACAATAGTGGTGATATTGAACTTATCAAATACTATATTGAAGAAATAGAAGGTCTTGATATTGAATTAACATATGTCAAGTCTCTTGATGATGCCGTTGGGTGTTTTAAAGAAACTTCATTTGATTTGATTTTTACAGACTTAAACCTTCCTGATTCAAGTGGCGAGAATACTGTAATAAAATTACTAGATAATGTCAATGATGTACCTATTGTGGTTCTTACAGGTATGGATAGCTATGAATTGGGAATGAATTTACTTAAAAAAGGAATACATGACTTTATTACTAAGGAAGATTTGAATTCAAGAATATTGTTTAAAACGATATATTATGTTATAGAAAAAAACAAAATGCTTAAAACAATTCAAACACTAGCATATAAAGATAGCCTTACAGGTCTATATAACAGGGCGGGATTTGTCAAAATATTAAATACTAGGCTTGATGCAATATTAGATAATTCTATTGCGTTAATATACTTTGATTTGGACTCCTTTAAAATAATCAATGATGTTTTTGGACATACATTCGGAGATATAGTTATTTCGGAATTTGCAAAAAAGGTACAAGAAATACTTAATGATGAACATGTTTTTGCACGCATGGATGGTGACGAATTTGTTATTTTAATTCAATCAATGACTGCGAATAAAGAAGCTGAAGGAATTGTTGCACAATTATTTTCGACTTTTTGCGAACCAATAACAATTCATGAGCAACTTATAAAAATAAGTCTGAGTGTAGGAGTTTCCTTATATCCACAACATGCAGATAATGCGGAGGATCTAATAAAATTTGCAGATATTGCAATGTATAAAGCTAAGGAAAAGAAAGGGTACAGTCAGGAATTTTTTTCTAACGAAATGATTAATGGATTAGAATATCGTTTTATGCTAAACACAGAGATTCATCATGCTTTGGAGAATGATGAATTTTCCCTTGTTTATCAACCAATTATAGATACTAGAACTAATAGGATATATTCTGTAGAAGCACTTCTTAGATGGAACAATAAGAAGTATGGGCATATATCACCTGTTGTTTTCATACCTTTGACAGAGTTTAGTCATGAAATCGTACCTATTGGTATATGGGTGCTATCAGAGGCTTGCAATACAATTAAACTATTAAATGACTCATATAATCAGTCGATTGCATTGTCAGTAAACGTATCGCCCATTCAGATCCAAGAAGATGATTTTATTGAAAGTGTGATTCAAGTAATCAAAAATTCACAAATGGATATGACAAAATTGACTTTAGAAATTACAGAAAATATTTCATTTACTAATGATTCACTTACAATTGATAAGCTTACTATTTTGCGAAATAATGGAATTTTGATTGCTGTTGATGACTTTGGTACAGGATACGCTTCATTTAATAGGCTAAATAGTAATTTGTTATCTGAGATAAAAATTGATAAAAGTTTTATTCAATCTGATATGCTATATAAATCTTCCCTTGTAACAGACATTATTAGGATGGGACAAAACCTTGAGTTAGATGTAGTTGCTGAAGGAATAGAAACTAAACAGCAGCTTGAATATTTAATAGCCAATGATTGTCATTTAATTCAAGGATATTTATTTAGTAAACCTTTATCATTTGAGGACTTAAAGATATTTATAACCAACTATGGTTAAAGTGTCAAAACTATATAGTGGTAGAATTAGAGAAACTTAGTTTTGAAACCTTAACCAACTATAACTGTTAACTTCCTAAAATAATTGTACTCAAATAAAAAAATAACTCTGAAACGATTGAAAAATCTAAGTTTTTTCTTGATTTCAGAGTTATTTTGTGGTATAATTTGAGTAAGTATAACCACTCAAAAGGAGGCA
>JAOZKH010000057.1 GCA_029935405.1 Vallitaleaceae bacterium
TTAATTAATATTACTTGTTCCAATATATTATTAATGATATTATATAGTTAAGAATATACATAAGAGAGGCTGCTATGGATAAAAAATTTAAAGTATTTATTGAAATGGGGGATACAGAAAGGCTATCTTATCGCCTCTTAAATAAAGACGATTTTGAGTTTTACTATAAACTCACTAGTAATAAAGAAGCGATGAAGTATGCTTTTATCGATAGACATGAATCTATTGAAGAAGCTAGAAAGAGATTTGATAAAATAATTGCTTGGCAAGGCAATGATGAACAGGGAACACAGTTTGTTGTAATACATAAAGAGACTAAAGAACTTATAGGAATTGTAGATTATACAATTGAATTACTTCACCCAAATGGCGGAGTGTATGAAATAAGTTACCTTATTTTACCAAACTATTGGGGGTTTGGATACGCTATTGAAATGAGCAAAAGCATAATAGATTACTTGTTTGACAATTATAACCTACATAAAATTTCTGCAAGTTGCCATATTGATAATAAAGCTTCAGAAGGAATAATGAAAAAACTTTTAATGATACAGGAAGGTGTTTTTAGAAAAGCAAGATATAAAGATAGAAAGTGGTCTGATGAAATAAGATATGGATTACTTAAAGATGAATGGTTTAAAAAGAAAGATTGTCTGTAAAAAGACAATGTATTTGGAGTTATAGTATGTCTATCAATAATCATGTACAACCAATCATACTTCATATTGATGAAAAATTAAGGCTAAGAAAACCTCTTAAAGAGGAATACAATATAGCCTTATTATGGTATTCGAATAAAGATATTATGTTGTTATCTGAAGGGATTACAGATAGAGTATATCAAATGGAAGATATTAATCGAATGTATAATTTTCTATCAAATAGCGGTGAGTTATACTTTATTGAGATTTATGAAAAGCAGTGGAAGCCTATAGGAGATGTAACCTTATCAACAATAAATGTGCCTATTGTTATTGGAGATAGTAATTATTGGAGTAAGGGGATTGGTAAAAAAGTTCTACTTAGGATTATTGGAAGAAGTATAGAAATTGGATTAACTTACTTGCGTGTTCCTGAAGTTTTCCATATAAATTATAGATCTAAAAAGCTGTATGAATCCGTTGGTTTTGTTAAACTTGGAGAAGATGATAGAGTAACTAGTTATGAATTAGTGCTTAGTAAGTAAAGGATGGCTATAAAATGTTATAACCTAACCACAGAATTTAACGAAAAATAAGGTGAGAAAAGGTGGGAATAATATGGATATAAACATAAACATAAACATAAACATAAACAAGGAAAGTGACATTCCGATTTATAAACAAATTATTGCACAAGTATTATATTATATCCAAAAAAATGAATTAAAAAATGGCGACAAATTACCTGGTGAAAGAAAATTGTCTGAAAAACTTAAAACATCTAGAGGCACAATTACAAAGGCTTACAATGAGTTAGCTAATATGGAAGTTGTAACATTAATAAAAGGAAAAGGTTGCTTTGTTTTAGATGAAAAAGGATTTTTAGGTTTAGGTCGTAAAGATAAGGCAGTGCTTATGATAAATAATAATATAAACAACCTTGTTGAACTTGGTTTTTCCCTTTCAGAAATACGAATTTTTTCTGAAATTGTATTAATGGAAAGAGAACAGAAGTATAGTGCAATTAGAATTGGTATTATTGATTGTAATAGAGAAGCACTTCATGCTGTACATTGTCAGATTGGTACAATTAAAGAAATTAGTATAAGAAAACATCTATTAAGCGAGATTCAATTATTACCTATTAAGGCAGAAATAGTTGAACATGATCTTATAGTAACAACTCATACTCATTATGAAGAGGTTTTAGCTGTTTTGCCAGAGGTGGAAGATAAATTAATTCGTGTTGCAATGACACCTAGTAAAAAAACACTTGTAGAGATTGAAAGAATTTCTGAGAATAGAAGAATAGGTATATTATATAATTCTGATAGATTTTTAAGGATTATCAAAAAAGCATTATTAGATGCTAGTATGGAAATCAAAGATGGAATTGCATTAAAAATATCCAATGATAATAGAGAGCAAATAGCAGCTTTTATCAAAAATAAAGAAGTGATAATATTACCACCTTTAACTTTCTTTGATACTGGATTTAGAAGGTTTCTAATGATGCGGTTAACGGGTAAACACATGATTGAATTTAACTACTTAATTGAACGAGGAAACCTATTATACCTTGAAGAAAAAATAAGAAGTTTGATGATTAGAAAGTAGTTTGTCATAGTAAAGCGATGACGTGGCCTAGTCCAATGCTTAGGGCTAGTTTTTTTTTGCATTATTTTAAGGTTATTTTGTTGACATGATTTAAGGTGGAGAGTAAACTTGTTTTTATAGTAAAGAAAAATATTTGGAGGCAAATATGAACATAAAAACTATCATTATAGGTGTTATCGGTGCAGACGTTCATGCAGTAGGAAATAAGATTTTAGCCTTTGCATTTGAAGAAGCCGGATTTAAGGTTGTTAACTTAGGAGTTATGGTAGATCAAGATGAATTTATCGGTGCTGCTATAGAAACTAATGCAGATGCAATTATTGTTTCATCGTTATATGGACATGGCGAATTAGACTGTAGAGGACTTAAAGAAAAATGCATAGAAGCCGGATTAGAAGATGTTCTTCTATATGCAGGTGGTAATTTAGTTGTAGGTAAAGCTCCATTCGAAGAAACTCAGAGAAAGTTTTTAGATATGGGCTTTAATCGCGTTTACCCACCGGGAACTGATCCGTTCACAGGAATTGCGGATATTAAAAAGGACTTAGGGGTGAGTTAATAAATCCCTATATGCTAATTGATCAGGAAACAGCATATGAAATAATAGTAAATAATATTGAAATTCTATAAATATACATAATAATTAATCAAGATGAAAAAAGAGGAGATAAGCATGGAATTAGTAAATAAAAAACTATCACATGATGAATTTTATAGTATAAGAAAAAGCATATTGAAACAATGGCCAACAGGTCAAGCTGTAGATTTTGAAGAAGCGGTGAGGTATCAATTAAACATTCCAAAAGAAAAGCAGTTTAGTGAAAAGTTAATTCAAGCCAAAAAAAGTGGGAGAACGTTAATACAACCTCGTGCTGGGGTGGCATTAATTGATAAACATATTGAACTACTTAATTATCTTGTTGATCATGGAGAGGCAGACTTGCTACCTACAACAATAGATAGTTATACAAGACACAATCGTTATAAAGAAGCTGAAATAGGAATAGAGGAAAGCCGTTTAGCAGGACGTTCTTTACTAAATGGATTTCCGGCAGTTAATCACGGAGTTATTGCATGCCGTCAAGTTACTGAAGCCGTTAGTGCCCCGGTACAAGTTCGACATGGAACACCTGACGCTAGATTATTAACAGAAATAGCCATTGCAGGAGGCTTTACTTCATATGAAGGTGGAGGTGTTTCGTACAACATACCATATGCAAAGAAAAACTCATTAGAAAAAACAATATATGATTGGCAATATACAGATAGATTGGTAGGTATTTATGAGGAACACGGAGTGTCTATTAATAGAGAGCCTTTTGGGCCTTTAACAGGGACATTAGTTCCACCTTGTATTTCAAATGCTGTTGCAGTAATAGAGAGTCTTCTTGCTGCCGAACAAGGCGTTAAAAACATCACAGTAGGATACGGGCAATGTGGAAATCTAAGACAAGATGTTGCAGCAGTTCGTTCATTAGAGCAATTAACTGAAGAGTATCTTAAGGAAAAAGGTTATGATGATATTATTGTTACAACTGTTCTTCATCAATGGATGGGAGGATTCCCACAAGATGAATCAAAGGCATTTGGAGTTATTTCATGGGGAGCCGCAGCCGCAGCATTAGCAGGAGCTACCAAAGTGATTGTAAAAACACCTCATGAAGCAATGGGCGTACCGACTAAGGAAGCTAATGCAAGTGGTCTTTTAACTACCAAACAATTAGTAACAATGTTAAGAGATCAAGTGATGCCTCTAACAAAAGAGCTGCTTGATGAAATAAATATTATTAAAATGGAAACTAGAGCAATTGTGAATAAGATATTTGAACTAGGAAATGGAGATATTGCAAAAGGTACAGTTGCAGGTTTTCAAGCGGGTGTAATTGATATTCCTTTTGCTCCAAGTAAATATAATAAAGGCAAGGTATTACCTGCAAGAGATAACGAAGGCGCAGTAAGAATTTTAGAATGTGGCAGTTTACCGTTTAATAAAGAACTTAAAGATTATCATCGTGAAAAAATCGAACAAAGAGCCAAGATAGAACGTAGGAAAGTTAGTTTTCAAATGGTAATAGATGATATTTATGCAATTGGCAAAGGTCGCTTAGTAGGTCGCCCAAGATAATATGGAGGATATATGAAGATTAAAGATATTGTTTGTTCAAAAAGTCGCACAGGATTTTTCTTTGATGACCAGAGAGCGATAAAAAGTCACGCATTAAAAGATGGAGAAAGTTATAAAGGAGACGCGGTTACTGGTGGATTTACTCATATTAGAATGCCAGGTGAAGCGATTTCGATTATGATTTTACTTGAGGATGGACAGATTGCAACAGGGGATTGCGCAGCGGTTCAATACTCTGGTGCTGGTGGAAGAGATCCACTGTTTTTAGCTGATGAATATATTGAAGTAATTGATAAGCATATTAAACCTGAATTAGTTGGTAGAACACTTAATAGTTTTAGAAGATTGGCAAAAGAGATAGATTTAATGATTAACCCTGAAACAGGGGAACAATATCATACGGCAATCCGTTATGGTTTATCACAAGCTATATTAGACGCTGTGGCAAAAGCCAAACACACAATTATGGCAAGAGTTATTGAAATCGAATACCAGCTATTAGGATGTGAAACTACAGTTCCGATTTTTATGCAATCAGGAGATAATCGTTACAACAATGTAGATAAAATGATAATAAAAGGTGCGGATGTACTGCCTCATGGATTAATTAATAATGTACCTGATAAATTAGGTTATCATGGAGAAAAGTTAAAAGAATATATTGTTTGGTTACGTGAGAGAGTTTTAGAATTAAGAGATAAAGATGATTATTCACCTGTGCTACACTTAGATGTATACGGTACTATTGCTACTATTTTTGATAATAATTATATAAAAATGGTTGATTATATGGAAGAACTTTCACATGCTGCAAAACCATTGTTATTAAGAATTGAAGGTCCTATTGATGTTGAAGATAGAAAAGGACAGATGGAAGCACTTAAAGAAATTACAGCTATGATAGATAAACGGAACATTGAAGTTGAGATTGTTGCTGATGAATGGTGTAATACCTTTGAGGATATTAAGTATTTTGCGGATAATAAAGCTGGACATATGGTTCAAATAAAAACACCGGACCTTGGAAGCATTCATAATACTATAGAAGCAGTTCTATATTGCAAAAAGTTAGGTATTGGAGCATATCAAGGTGGAACGTGTAATGAAACAGATGGTTCGGCGAGAGCTTGTGTACATGTTGCAATGGCTACTGAACCTGATCAAATGCTAGCAAAACCAGGAATGGGTGTTGATGAAGGTTTTATGATTGTTTACAATGAAATGAACCGAATTAAAGCAATTAAAAAAATGTTATGCCGTGAGATGGCTATCTGCTAGGAGGTTTCAAATGAAAAAAATGACTATATTATCACCTACAGCAATACTAGGGTATGGCTTTCCGATGGAATCCTTTGAAAAAGGCATGGCAAAGAAACCTGATGTTATAGCAGTCGATGCTGGCTCTACTGATCCTGGTCCATATTATCTTGGTTCAGGTAAATCCTTTACAGACAGAAAAGCAGTTAAAAGAGATTTAAATATTATGATAAAAGCTGCACTTAAAGATGATATACCGGTAATTGTTGGAACAGCTGGTGGTTCAGGAGCAAAAAGCCATTTAGAATGGTGCGGGGATATTGTTAGAGAGATTGCAGTAGAAGAAAAATTAAAGTTTAAGCTTGCATTAATTGATGCAGACATTGATATAAATCTTGTTGAAGAAAAGCTAGATAAAGGATTGATTACTCCACTACATCCAGTTAAACAATTGACTAAAGAGGAAATCAAACAAACAACTAATATTGTAGCTCAAATGGGAATAGAACCAATGGTAAAAGCGCTTAATGAAGGTGCAAATGTTATATTAGCAGGTCGTGCATACGATCCAACATCTTTTGCAGCACTTGCAGCTAAACATAAAATGAATTTAGGCTTAGCCTTACATTTAGGTAAAATATTAGAATGTGCTGCGATTGCGTCAACACCTGGAAGCGGTTCTGATTGCATGATTGGATATCTGTATGAAGATTGCTTTGAAATTGAACCACTAAATCCTATTAGAAAGTGTACAACGTTGTCTGTTGCAGCACATACTTTGTATGAAAAAACTAATCCATATATTTTACCAGGACCTGGTGGAACGTTAGATTTGACAGATACTACCTTTGAACAGGTAACAGAGAATATGGTAAAAGTAAGTGGTACAAAGTTTATTCCTTCAGAAAATTATACTATTAAACTTGAAGGTGCTAAATTGATAGGTTACAGAACTATTTCTATAGCAGGTACTAGAGATGCAATTATGATTAAAGAAATTGATAACATAATTGAAGCAGTTAATGAACGTGTTGAAGATAATTTTATTGGTCAACTAGATGACTATCGATTAAATATTAGTGTTTATGGTAAAAATGGCGTTATGGGGCAGTTAGAGACGATTAAAGATATTACGGGACATGAAGTTGGAATCATTATAGAAGCAGTTGCAAAAACACAAGACGAAGCTAATACGATATGTTCTTTTGCTAGATCAACTATGCTTCATTATGGTTACAACGGGCGTGTGGCAACGGCTGGAAACTTAGCTTTTCCATATTCTCCATCGGACTTTAAAGCAGGAGAAGTGTATAACTTTAGTATGTACCATGTTATGGAAATTGATGATCCCTTAGAATTATTTCCAATTTACTATGAACAGTTAGGAGGGTGAGCATATGAATATTAAATTAATAGATGTTGCTGAAGTGATTAGAAGCAAAAATGCAGGTCCATATGAATTAACATTTGATATTATATTTAAAGAGTGGTCCATGTTTGATATCTTTGTTGAACATAAACTAATTACAAAAAGTCTTATTGCAGGTCTTTATGGAATCAAAGAGGTACAGGTTATGAATATTATTGAATTTGAACCTGCTAAAGCAATCAAAGCAACAATCGAAAGGCCAATGGCTTCAGGAGATATCGGAGAGACTGATGTATATGGAGCACAGCAACATGCGCCGCTATTAAGTCTAGAATTCAATGTACCTATTTAGTTGAGGAGAATACATTATGGCAATAAGTGAAATACATGAATCCCTTATATACTCAGTATATTTTGCACCAAGAGGAAAAAGAAGAATATTAACATTAGGGCATCAAATTGCTCAAAGATATTTATCACCTATGGATAGTCTGATAGGCTTTGTTGGTGATGCAGGAGCTGGTAAATCAGTTTTGATAAAAGGTATGTTTCCAGGACTAGAGTTGACTAATGATGATGATGGCGTTAATATAAGACCACTTCCATTGCTTAATGACGCAGATGAAACTTTTTTTTCCTGCCATACGTATCATTTAGATGTGAGATTTGAATCTGCATTTACACAGATGCATGTTTTGGCAGATGCGGTATTACAAGCTTTGCAAAATGAAAAAAGAGTTATTATTGAACATTTTGATCTGTTATATCCTGTTCTAAAAATCAATGCAGATATGTTGATAGGTATAGGAGAGGAAGTTTTTATTGCTAGGCCTACAATTTTCGGACCAAGTCCGGTAGAGATTTCCAAAAAGGTATTCGATTCGGTTGTATATAGAAGAATGGCTCATTCAGCAGAAGATATTACGGGTAAACTTCTTAGAGATGAATTTGGGTTTGATAAAATAAAAGAATACAGTGATGTACGACGTGGATTTGTTCTGGAATTTAGCGAAAAACCAGAAATTGATTTGTATGAACTTGAGAGAAAAGTTCTTGAAATTATTAAACAAGATGTGGAAATTAGTTATTGTGATGATCATTCAATAATAATCGATAATGAAACCTATAAGTGTACAGGGCCTAGAATACATGTGAAAAGTACATCTGAAATAAAGGAATATCATCTAGTAAAAGAATGTAAATATAATCCTTTAACTAAAGTTTATTCATTAATTGGAACAGTTGGGAAAAGTCAACCTACAGCTATTGAAGATTTTAATAAGCTTAGCGAATAATTGATTGCATAAAAGTCCTATGTTACAATAGAAGAAATAAACTTAGGGCGGTGACTATTAATGAATGAAATGTTTAAGGAACTTGAACAATTAGGTATAAACCTTAAAGAAGAAATACACTTATATAATAAACCAGAAAATAAAAAAAACAAACCAGTAGTTAAGCCTAAAATTGTTAAAGAAGTGGTATACCAAAGAAAAATGGAATGCCCAGTTTGTGATTCGGTGTTTATGACTTCAAGTGTTCGTGCAAGTAGGATAAGATTTATTGATACAGAGCTTGATTTGAGACCATTATATGAAGGATTTGATCCTATTCCTTATGATGTAGTATCTTGTCCTATGTGTGGATATGCGCATTTAAATAAATACTTTAAAAATATTACAGATATAAAAAAAGATAAAATCAAAGATAAAATATCAATTAATTTTATTGGTAAAGATTATTCATTAGAATATACATATGAAGATGCAATAGAGAGATATAAACTTGCGTTATTTAATTGTATTGTTGGATTAGATAGTGTAGGTATAAAAGCTTACTTAGCACTTAAAATAAGTTGGTTGTATCGTGGTTATATTGAGAAACTTGAAGAGGATTCTTCTGATAACCATGCATTAAAAAGAGAACTCAAAAAAATGGAAAAACAGTTTTCACAAAATGCATATGACGGTTTTGCTATAGCTTATGAAAATGAAACTTTTCCGATTGCTGGAATTGAGCGGAATAATATTGAATATCTAATTGCTGAACTTGCAAGAAGAAATAGTGAATTTGCGGAAGCAAAAAAATGGTTAAGCCGCGTTATTGTCAGACAAAATTCAAAAAGACTTAACAATAAAATTTTTGAAGTAAAAGAACTTATTATGAAAAGTGTTGATTATTAAATGTATCATTTATTAATCAATAGAGAAAAACTGAACATAGCAAAGATCTTAAAAAGTGGTCAAGTTTTTAGATATGAAGTAATTGATGGAAAGGGTTATATACTTATTCATAAGTTAAATTATGTTTTCGTTGAAGAAAATAAGCACGGTTATGTTTTTCATTGTAGTGAAGAAGAGTTTATAAATATTTGGTATATATACCTTGATTTAGAAAGAGATTATGTAAGAATTAATCAGATAATAATAGATAAGGATAAGAGGCTAACAAAAGTTATTGATGAATTTGAGGGAATGCGAATTCTTAAGCAAGACCAATTTGAAATGTTAATAACTTTTATTATTTCTCAATCTAAATCTATCCCTCAAATAAGAAAGCTAGTTAATAACTTAGCTGTTTGTTATGGTGAAGAGATAGGATACGTGTATGGAGAAAAAATATATTCTTTTCCAACAGCACAACATCTCCAGCAATTAACTGAAGATGATTATAGAACAATGAAATTTGGATATAGAGCAGCATATTTGTATGAGGCAGTTAAATGGTCGATTAATCTTAATAAAGATATGAATAGTTTGTCAGATATAGATTTAAAACAACAACTAGTATCAATAAAAGGTGTTGGTAATAAAGTAGTTGCTTGTGTTATGTTGTTTGGCTATGGAAGGCATAATACTTTTCCTATTGATGTGTGGATGAAAAGAATTATGTTACAGTTATATGAAAGTGAGATCAGAAAAGAATTGAAAAATCCAGAAGTCAAGAATATTAGAGATAGTCAAATTGAATCATATGGTCTAAAGTTGTATGGTGAAACGGCAGGAATTGCGCAACAGTATCTTTTTGAATATGGAAGAAATATTTAGGGTTAGGGTATAAAAAGATTAATTAAATACTTTTTATACCTTATTTATTTGTGGATTATCAAGAAAACATATTTATTTGTGGATTATCAAGAAAACAGTTGCAATATTCATGGAATCGTTATATTATATATATGGATTAGCACTCAAGTACTATGAGTGCTAATATAATTATTTAGGAGGTATACTATGAAATTAGTACCATTAGGAGACAGAGTTATTATTAAACAATTAGAAGCTGAAGAAACAACAAAATCAGGAATTGTACTCCCTGGAGCAGCTAAAGAAAAACCACAGGAAGCAGTTGTTGTAGCTGTTGGACCAGGTGGAATCGTTGAAGGCAAAGAAGTAGTTATGCAGGTTAAAGTAGATGATAAAGTTATCTATTCAAAATATGCAGGTACAGAAGTTAAAATTGAAGGAAAAGATTTAATAATTGTTCGTCAAAATGATATTTTGGCAATTGTAGAAGACTAGTCTTAAATTGAAAGATTAATTAGGAGGAATTAACATGGCAAAAGAAATATTATTTGGCGCAGAAGCTAGAAGTGCTTTAGAAAATGGCGTTAATCAATTAGCAGATACAGTTAAAGTGACACTTGGACCAAAAGGCAGAAATGTAGTTTTGGATAAAAAATTTGGAATACCATTAATCACAAATGATGGTGTAACTATTGCAAAGGAAATTGAGCTTGAAGATGCATTTGAAAACATAGGTGCTCAATTAGTTAAAGAAGTTGCAACAAAAACAAATGATGTTGCGGGAGATGGAACTACAACTGCAATTGTCCTAGCACAGGCTATGATTCAAGAAGGTATAAAAAATGTTGCAGCTGGAGCTAACCCTATTATTCTACGAAGAGGTATGCATAAAGCAACGGATAAAACTGTTGAAGCAATTAAGGCGATGAGTGAAGCTCTTAATGGTAAAGATCAAATTGCTAAAGTTGCAGCAATATCAGCAGGTGATGATGAAGTAGGAACATTAATTGCTGAAGCAATGGAAAAAGCATCAACTGATGGTGTAATAACAATTGAAGAATCACGTTCAATGATGACAGAATTAGATGTTGTTGAAGGAATGCAGTTTGATAGAGGATACTTATCACCTTATATGTCAACAGATATGGATAAGATGGAAGCAGTTCTTGATAATGCTTATATTCTTATTACAGACAAGAAGATTTCTAATATACAAGATGTATTACCTGTACTTGAACAAATTGTACAAGCTGGTGCAAAGTTACTTATTATTGCAGAAGATGTTGAAGGTGAAGCGTTAGCTACATTAGTTGTTAATAAATTACGCGGTACTTTTAATGTGGTAGCAGTAAAAGCACCTGGATTTGGAGATAGACGTAAAGCTATGCTTGCCGACATTGCAATTCTTACGGGAGGACAAGTGATTAGCGAGGAATTAGGATTAGATCTTAAAGAAATCACTATTGAACAACTTGGAACAGCAAAGATAGTCAAAGTGCAAAAAGAAAATACAATTATTGTTGATGGTGCTGGTACAAGAGAAGCGTTAGATGCAAGAATTGCACAAATAAAAGTTCAAATTGAAGAAACAACAAGCGAATTTGATAAAGAAAAATTAATGGAAAGACTTGCTAAATTAGCCGGAGGAGTTGCAGTAATCAAAATAGGAGCAGCAACAGAAACTGAAATGCAAGAGAAAAAACTTCGTATGGAAGATGCTCTTGCAGCAACAAGAGCAGCTGTTGAAGAAGGAATTATAGCTGGTGGTGGAACAGCATATGTACATTCAATAAAAATTCTAGATGAATTAATTGAAACACTAGAAGGTGATGAAAAAACAGGAGCAAAGCTAATATGCAAAGCACTAGAAGCTCCTCTTCGTCAAATAGTAACTAATGCTGGATTAGAAGGATCAGTTATTGTTAATAAAGTATTTGAAGCTAATAATGGTGTAGGATTTGATGCACTTAAAGAAGAATATGTTGACATGATTTCTGCTGGAATCATAGATCCTTCAAAAGTAACAAGAAGTGCACTGCAAAATGCTAATTCAGTTGCTTCTACATTATTAACAACAGAATCAGTAGTTGCAGAAATAAAAGTAGATGAACCTGCGATGCCTATGGGTGGAGCTCCTGGCATGGGAATGATGTAATTATAAATAAATATTAGATAAGTAGAGAAATAATATATAATTAGGCACAAGGCGATTACGCACTTGTGCCTAATTATATATAAAGAAAAGTTTTGTCTTATGACTTGTTTAAAATAGATTAATTAGTTATAATAGGTATGGAAGTGTTTTGGGAGGAAATGAATGAATTACAAAGATATTTACAATGAACAATTAGTGAGTAAGCAAAAAAATAAAATTGATTTACTAAAGAGTATTGGTTTAATTGCTATTGGTATAATAATTATTATAGTAGTATATATATTATTACCGACAATAACTCTGTTTGTACTAATTGGAGTTATATGGGGTGAAGTGTTTTTAATAAGACGCCTTAATGTTGAATTTGAGTATGCATTTACTAATGGAGAGCTAGACATTGATAGAATTTATAATAAACTTAGTAGAAAACATGCATTAACAATTGATGTAAGAAAATTCATTATAATGATAAAGATGAATAAACCTAATTATAAAAGCGAACTTGGAGTTATTCATGAAGTTAAAAACTTTGGAACTGGTATCGTTTCTGATACTACCTACGCTGCTATTTACGAAGAAGATGGTAGAAGATTTCAATTGGTGTTCGACCCGAATGAACAGTTAATTAATGGAATCAAAAAGTATATACCTAAAAAAATCAAATAACTCACGTTAGGAATTATTGATATGAGAAGAATAAATGTATCACGATTAAAAATTGGTATGTCATTAGCAAAACCGATATATGCAAACAATGGAGTTATTTTGCTTCGTGACAATACAAAACTTACCCAAAATTATATAGAAAAAATACGATTTCTAAGATTACCATATATTTATATTGCTGATGAAATATCAAAAGGTATTGTATATGAAGAAATTGTAAGTGAAGAGACTAAATTAGAGACAAGGAAAACCTTGTCTGATTCGATTGCTAAAATGAAAAAAGGGCATTTTAATGTTAATGATGAAATTGCTAGTCAGGTTACTGCAATTATTACTGAAGTTGTCTCTAGTCCAAGGGTGATGATAAGTGTTCAGGAAATGCGTAATAAAGATGAATATCTCCATATGCATTCCATTAATGTATGTGTATTATCCGTATTGATTGCCAAGAAAAAAGGATATAATGATACACAGCTTAAACACCTTGCAATGGGTGCAATATTACACGATATAGGGAAAACTAAGATAGAAGATATTGACGCAACTGTTTATAGAGAAGACTATAGTGAAAAAGACATTCAAATATATAAAGAACATGTTAGATTG
Source organism: Vallitaleaceae bacterium (assembly GCA_029935405.1). Lineage (GTDB taxonomy): Bacteria > Bacillota > Clostridia > Lachnospirales > Vallitaleaceae > UBA1351. Next base: position 13,463 of record JAOZKH010000057.1, read on the forward strand.
GGATATGAAACGATTAAAGATATTCCTAATAGTTCGTTACTAGCAGCAAATATTGCTTTGACACATCATGAGAATTATGATGGTAGCGGTTTTCCATTGGGAAAGAAAAACGATTCGATTCATGAATTTTCTAGAATAGTAGCGATTGCTAATGAATACGATAATCTGGTTTATAATAGAACCAAAGAGACTAGATTAAGACATTATGAGATTATTGAACTTATTGTTTCAAGAGCGTATTCGTGGTTTGACCCTGAGATGATAAGAGTTTTTAGAAATTCTGTTTCTCCTTATCCAATTGGCTCTGGAGTAGAACTTAGTGATGGTAGACATGGTATTATAAGTGGTCTTAATGAAAATCTTCCTACGAGACCAATTATTAGAATTGTTGATATAAATGACTTATCTATTGTTCTCGATGAAGTCGATTTAAGCAAAAACCTGTCGATTATGATTAGTGATGAGATTGATGTTGATGAATTTTCTAAAACTACTTATGAATAACATAAGGGGTTTTATGTGGTATTGTAAGAAAAAACTAGAACATGTATAATAGTATGGAAAGTAAAAATAATTGATTAAGGTATAAAAACTAAGTTTCTTTAATTCTAACTAATAGTAAAAGGAGAGTAATATGTCAAATTTAATACCAACGCCTCATATCGAAGTAAAATCAACTAATGAAATTGCAAAAACTGTCTTAATGCCAGGTGATCCACTTAGAGCAAAGTTTATTGCAGAAAAATTTCTAGAGAATCCTGTAAAGATTAACAATGTTAGAAATATGTTTGGGTATACAGGGACTTATAAGGGTAAAAAAATCACAGTCTTTGGTTCAGGAATGGGAATGGCAAGTATTGGAATTTATTCATTTGAATTATTTAAGTTCTATGATGTAGAAAATATTATTCGTATAGGATCATGTGGAGCATATACTACGGAACTGAAGCTATATGATGTACTATTAGCTAAAGATGCATGGTCAGAATCAAGTTATGCTAAAGTTCAAAGTGGTTATGAAGGTGATTCAATCGAAGCAACACCTGAACTAAATAAAAATATAATGAAGGCTGCAAAAAGCTTAAATATTCCAGTGACTCAAACTAGAGTTCATTCATCAGATGTGTTTTATAGAGAGAACTTCAAGCAATTTGAAGATATTCGTGATACACATGGTTGTACTGCAGTTGAAATGGAATCATTTGCCTTATTTGCAAATGCAAAAGTACTTGGTAAAAACGCAGCATGTTTATTAACAGTATCTGATTCATTAGTAAGTGGAGAAGTAACAACAAGTGAAGAAAGACAAAATGCATTTACAAAGATGATGGAAGTAGCTTTAGAAATGGCATAGTACTGTTTAATTATTATTTATAAAATAGTGTTTATTAAGTGTTTAT
>JAOZKH010000188.1 GCA_029935405.1 Vallitaleaceae bacterium
ACATAATTTCTAAAAATAAATGTTGCTATAATATACTCATCTATATTAATATATGAAATACTACTTTCGTCTATTGCCTCATGTTCTTCAATCTCTTCCTTTGAAACATCTATGGCGATTGATTGAAGAAAAACTATTTGTGAAGAAGCATTCATTAAATTCTGTAACAATTTTGATAATTTAGTTTTCTCAAGGTTAACTGTTACTGTTATTTCATTATGATCATACAAGCTTTTTTCTTCTTGTGCTTGTTCTCGTGCTAAATCAATATATAACTTATCACCAAACACCTCTTGTTTCTTGAAAAATATGTAATAATCATATGCCATTTGAATGGTATCTAATTCAGGCAAAACCATTTGTTCAAACTGTATGACATAAGGTTCTAATTCTTCAATTTCTTTTTCAAGATTATTTTTTTTAACAAGTTTTGTTTCATACATTTCTTTAGTTTCACTATGACGGAGATATTCTTCTTTTAAATCATTTAAATTGTTTATTTTAGGTGAAAAAGTATAAATATATAACATGTAATTAAGTGCAGCAAATATAATGCAAAGTAGTAATACTATATTCTTATATTCCTTTTTTTTGTTCATTCGATCACCTCTTCATCTTCCGATTTATCTGGTAATTGAATTACTTCTAAAACTAATGTAATGCTTTCTACCTTATCATCAAGTTCTAGTTCAGTTATATCAATAGTTTTAAAATATTCGGTATTATTTAATGCAATAATTAATTCAAGTACATCTGTTGTGTCATGATTAATATTAAAGTTTATATCAATAGTTTCTTGCCTCATATTAATATTACTAATGGTTACTTGATCTGGTATAGATGTTAATAATACTTCCATTATTTCCATATGATCAAAGGTTGTTGAGGCAATGGTTTTTACCGCTTCTTTTTTTTCTATCATTATTGCCTTTGTATTTAGTAATACATCTATTTCATCTTGGATTGTCATATATGCACCTGAGCTAGAAGAGTCAAATGTATACTTAGTTTCTTGTTGTTTCAAGTAATAATTAGTTCCATTATACCAAGTAGCCGTAATGATAATAAGAACCATTAAAAAAAACAAAGGTCTTAAATCTATTTTTTGTTTTTTATTTAACGCTTCTTCATTACTAAAATCAATATATTTATTATACATCGTATGTTGCTTTTGTTGACTAAATCTAACAAGTGGATTTAAAAATTTATTTTTAGTTGTCTTATATACAGATATTCCTGTTCTATTTGTTAATTGTTCGGCAAACTGAGTATCAGTTGCTTGCTTTCCTATTAGATGAAAGTAATCAAGGCTCTTTCCTTGGTGTCTTGATGCATAAAAATCTGTAAAATATTCTATTTCATCAATAGCACCATCAAAATCTTCTAAACTCGAAAGAAAAGATGCGTATAAGAATGTACTACCCTGTTCAAATATTGAGATAATGCTTTTATCATTACCACTATCTAACACACATACATCATCCTTAGTATTAACCATTTGTTGCATTATATCTGGATAAATAGAAATTTTATTTAATTTTATTCCAAGTGTTTCTGTAAGTTTTTTAATTCCGGTAATTACATTTAAAGGTACTATAACTATTTTGATTTTTAGCTTTTTCTTACTGTCTTTAGTTTTTGAAATCAAACCAACAACTTTATAGTCATAAAAATATTCGTCTACATTTACTGTGAAAAGATTTATGATATTTTTATTTAAATATTGTTTTAATTTATTTTTATTTAAATAAGGTATTTCTATAGTTCTTGTTATAATAGAATCTAAAGCAATTATAAAATCAGCTTTTTTCCCTTTTAATTTATTTTCTGATAAAAAAGAATCAATTTCTTCTGATTTTTTTTGATGAAGCATATATAAATTTTGATTTATAACTTCTTCCATATTAGCATTATAAATAGTTTTTTCTAAGCCTAGTGATACTTTCTTCCACAATTTTGATATTTTAATAATATTAAGTTGTTCATCTTTCAAAATAAATATGACTTTTTTCATCATATACTCCTATCATAACAAATATATATTATTATTTCATAATACTCTTCTTCATTACTAAAAATATGAATAATTCTCTTGCCAGATTTTTGTGTCGTTTTATATTTTCCTTCAACTTTGATTGCAAAAGTTACATCTACATCACTTAGTTCTTCTAATTCACCATCAACTTCATTGGCTACTCTTTTAACCAAAAAATGTTTTTTATTACTTGAAATCAAATAATCATTAACGTTATAGGAACCATCTTCTGAAATTAAAATATTATAATAATAATCACTCCCTTCATCATAAACTGAATGATTAGCAAGTTCAAATTCTTCTATGGTTTCTCCATTATCAAGCATATCAGAAACAATCATTATAGCATCATATATCCCTGTTTCAACAAGTGCTTCAGCCTGAATCAATTCATGAGAATCATTCATTAACCGATAAGTACGCATAGCATAAGAAAACACGATGCCTGCCATTATAAAGGTGATTGACATAACAATTACAACAATTAAAAGTGTAGAGCCTCTTCTATTCAAACTTTTATTTTTCAATATTTAGGCCTCCCTTTAAAACAAAACTTCCTCTCTTAGATTTCATATTAATAATAATCAAAAGAACATGTTCTAAAACATCTATATCATTATATACTGCCGGACCTAAAACAAATTGAATACTTTCTATATTATTAGCAATTATATTTCCTTGATTATCTATTAGATTATGGCTGTCATAGTCTAAATTAAGTTGACTACCTTCTAAGTTCCCATTATCAAGAGCATCTATTATAATGACTCCATTTGAAGAAACTAAGTTGTTATTAAGAATTAAGATTTCATCGTATTCATCAACAGTTTTTTTAATAGTACGCATTGCTCTAGCAGATTCGATATTCATATTTATTTGAGATATTCGATCATTAAATCTAATAATTTCATTAAAAAAAGTTGTGTAAACAACCAATATTAAAATACCAAAAATAGAAAATGCAATCATAACTTCTAAAAATGTATATCCAGATTTGTTACTAATCTTTTTTTTCATGGCTCGACACTATCCCATAATATTGAACTTACTAATTTGACTTCACTTGCATCTATATTCTCTGAAGTTACAAGAATTGTAACTTCGCTTATGTTAGTACGTAGAATCGTTTCGCGAATTTGAACAGAAAATTTTCTATCTACATTGCCGTTTGTTAATTCTAATTGAGATACATTCCCATCAGAATCTGTTGTCTCCGATATTAGTATGAAATCAGTATTATTAACAAACTCAGAAATATCTGTTGTTCTTGACTTATAGTTTTCCATTTCAAACTCTGCTATATGAATCATTTGATTAGTAATCTCACTTACTTTTGTTACTTGATATACTGTATTTCCTAAACGTAGTAGAATAACTAAAAACAATCCAAAAATTGCAAATGAAACGACAATATCTAAGTATGTAAAGCCATTTTTATTTCTTAGCATCACCTTTCCCACTCCAATCTTATCGCCCAATTATATTTATTCTTATAAATCTTATAATATTTTTTGATTCTATTTCATTATTAATTTTAACGCATGTCATTACATTTGTCAATTATTTAGATTTCGATAATTGACAACAGCGCAGCATTGACTACTTCAAAATACAAACGGTTATTAGAATCTAATATCTTCAAACTTTTAGCTATTGATAATTTCATACATTTAGAACTTAATAAGTTTGTAATCTTGATATTCTCCTACGTATTCACCTGATT
>JAOZKH010000189.1 GCA_029935405.1 Vallitaleaceae bacterium
TGCTCACTCACCATTTAACTTCAGAACTCCATTTTTGCAATATGCAATACTTATACCATCAACTAAATAGTCAATATCTAGGTTATTAAACTTCCCAATATTTCCTGCGACAAATGAGTTTACATATTGACTTCTCACTTTTTCATTTAATTCCATTAAAGCATTTTTTAATTCTTGATCACTTACATTAAACATGCCTGACCTAGAGTATTTAAAAGCGTTTGATGGCTTTACATCTAGATCAATAACGACACCCTTACTAGTAATAAACATTGCTTTGTCAATATCAAAAAATTTAGTCCATGCAAAATATATAAAATTTTTCTCAATTGTTCTCATTGAAGTTAAACGACTACTTTCATTTGATTTACTTTGAAGATTACTTATCTGATTATTAATCAACTCTAAATCCGGATTGCTTTCATTTACAATCCCCGTTAAGTTCGTAATCTTATTTTGTAATTCGCTAATAATCATTATTTTTTTATTGGCTGATGCTCGTTGTTTAACTATTGTCAAATCATACTTAGACTTTACATTATAAGCAAACAATACAATAGCCAATTGAATTCCATACATCAATAACACTAGTAAATATAATATTCTAGTACTACTACCTTTATTATTTTTTTTAAGTTTTTTGGAAACTGTTTTATAATTATTCATCTTATTTTATTCATATCCTTTACTACTTTTTATCTAAAAAATTTATACTCATACACCCTTAATTTATCAGAAGATTTTGAAATAGCTTCATTATAATTACTCATATATTCTAATACTTTTTGGTGGTATTATCAAGTATTAGAATATATTGAAAATTGGTAGTATTTTTGGTATATAATCATCTCGCTTTAATTTATAATATGATATACTAAAACAAAGAGGCTATGCCTCGTCCGCTTGCGGTTGTTTACGAAAGGAAAATATCCTTGACATTTTATGGCAGTCTTCAAGCCAAAAAATTCAAATAGATGATTTTCCTGTAGTAGAAACAAAGAGGCTATGCATGAGGTGACAGGCACCTTGATTTGGTTACAGGCACCCTGGTCATTCTCAAAAATAAACGAGGTATCAAACATGAAAAAAGACTTATATATAGATTTTGATTCAACAATAGTGAATTCAGACAAAGCTATTAGTACTATTTACAATAATAACTATAAAGATTATAAAGGTTTCTCTCCTGCTATCTGGGAAAACCACGAAAACTGGGCATATAAACTGATTTGTCCATTAATACACATACATGAAGATAATCCGACCAATATCATACTCGAGTACTTTAATTCTAATGAATTTTTTAAACATTTAGAGTTCTATGAAAATGCAAAGGATGTCATTCGACAATTAGTACATAAGTATAATGTCATTATTTGTACCTCTGCATTTCCTATGAATGCCTCTCGCAAGGTTTTATGGATTGAGGAGCACATACCAGAAATAGATGAAATCATTATTCTAATAAATAAGTCTGGTCAAGGATATGGAAAGTCAAGAGTACCAATGATGGAGCAAGATTCAATATTTATCGACGATCATCCTAAAAATCTATATTCAACAAAAGCTTCTCGAAAATATTTATTCAAACAACGCTCTACCGATTATAATGGTGGCTGGAATGGACCAATTATTTCTAGTTGGAAGCAAATTGGTGAACTGCTGTTAAATGATGATTGATGATTGGCTCGAGTAGAATAAGCTCTCACGAGCTTAAACCCTCTCAGAACCGTGCTTGCGCAACTAACGCACACGGCTCCTCATTTTATAATTCACACTGTATAGCTTAGTTCCTGTCTTAATTCAAAGATATTTACGTATATTTTCGGTCTCGGTAATGGATATTTCTTCAGAAATATTGCAAATTTGTCCCAATTCATACTGCCTTTTTGGCTTCTTCTATTAAACATCTTATAGAGCTGATTTCTGACCTCATCTGCAAATAATGACATCCGACAAATATTATCTGTAATTCCATAATACCTGTAATATCCATTAAGCTTAATTGTAAGTTTCCTCATAACTTCAGGTGCTGGTGTTGTTAGATTTTCTCTCAACCATACCTTGAAATTCTTTAAACTAGCACTAAATTTCTTCTTGCTCGTTTTCCTCTTGACGCGAAAATACCCTTTAATACTTTTACTACAGTAGTGAGTGAAACCAAGAAAATCGAATGTATCAGGTTTTGTTTTTCCTTTTGCTTTGCAGTCTTCTGCCGCAAATCTTCCAAACTTTATTATTTTAGTCTTATCCTCTGCTATCTCGAGATTGAACTTTGCAAGTCTTTCCATTAGTCGTTCATAAAAATCCTTTGCTTCATTCTCATATTGAAAACAAAACACAGAGTCATCAGCATATCTCACCATATAGGCATCTCCCTTACACTGCTTTCTTACGACCTTTTCAAACCATAAGTCAATCACATAATGCAAGTATATATTTCCTAAAATTGGCGAAATCTGTCCGCCCTGAGGGGCTCCGACTAGTGTTTCTTTGCTTTTTCCATTCTCTATTATCCCAGACTTTAAAAACCTTGATATAATTCTTTGTAGATTAACGTCTCCAATTCTATGGTTGATGAATTTCATAATCCATTCATGTTCCATATTATCGAAAAAGCTTTTAATATCCGCATCGACTACATAACTGATTTTTCGCTCACCGATAATCTTATTCACTACTTTAAGTGCGTCGTGACATCCTCTATTGGGTCTAAATCCAAATGAACAATCAAGAAAATCTCCTTCATATACTGCATTAAGTATTCCACCAAGTACATCTTGTACTAGCTTATCTTCGTATGCAAGTATTCCAAGTGGTCGCATTTTGTTTGTTCCTGTCTTTGGAATAAATACTCTTTTGACTGGTTGTGGTTTATAAGCTTGCTTCTTCATCCTATCTAACAATGAATCGATATGATCTTCTAGGTTAATGTCATATTCTTCTTTTGTTATTTTGTCGATTCCTACAGCCTTTTTACCACACATTTTGCGATGACTTTCCATTAAGCTTTCTTTGTTAATTAACCCTGCGAGTGATGTAATTCTAGCATCAGGTCTTTCTTTTGCTATCTGTGCTATCCTTGTTAGTTTCGTTTCCATTAGTTTCTACCTCCATGTGTAGGTAATGTTTCCTTTTCAAGGGCTATAAAATGTTGTAGCCTTTCCTCCTCAGGCATTACCCTGTATCATCAGTACTACGCTACAATCGGACTCCCTAATGCCATTCGCTTCCTCACTTTATTATCGCTTGTTACGCGTACTTCAGACTGTGTCTGAAGAGCTAATAGGGTCTCCCGAGTTGCCGTGTCATAACATTGTATAGCATGCCCTGTTCATCGACCCCGAGGAAGTTACGTCCTTCTTACCTTAGCGTCGGACATAATTTTGCATTCTGCCCTGTCAACAGCATCTGCCTTCCTAATTGGTATTTCGTGGCTCAATCACTTCAGCTTTTTAGCTTACGGCCTACTATCTTGTTTACCTACGCTTAAACTTATCAGTTACCCAATAAGCTCCAAGGCTAACTACAGGCGGTTGGTCAACCTTACCTGATGGGATTCGCACCCATTATATGACACGACCTTGCTCGGCCGCACTGACAGGCACCCTAATAAATCTCCTCGTTAAATATTACAGCTGTACCCGTACCCCGACATCCATATCGTAAGAGACAAAGCGCATTGTGTGGAACCTGTTACCGTGATTTATGACTCAGTTTCTAGAAATCATTCCACTGTTTCTACTCA
>JAOZKH010000190.1 GCA_029935405.1 Vallitaleaceae bacterium
GTTTAAGGATATCTCTAATTGGAGTTCTAGAAAGTTGAAACCGTTCAGTTAAAAGGGCTTCGCTTAATAAATCTCCTGGTTTTAAAGTTAAATCAAGTATTTCTTGTTTTAATTGTAGAATTATTTCGTTTTTATTTAATTTCATTATGAACTCCAATAACTAAATGTAATTTGTGTTAGAACTAGTATACAACGAAAAATATGACTTGACAAGGGTTGAGAGTTGTTTTATTATATAAATATCGGAACTTGTATACAAGTATAGTTAGGAGTTAATTATGAAAATGACATGGAGATGGTATGGTGAAGGGAATGATTCGATTACCCTTGATCACATAAGGCAAATACCTGGTGTAGAAGGCATAGTTTGGTCCCTTCATGACAAGGTAGCAGGAGAAATTTGGGAAGAAGAACGTATTAGTGAAGTAGTGAAATTGATTAAAAGCAAAGGTTTTAATGCAGATGTTGTTGAAAGTGTAAATGTACATGATGATATTAAAATTGGTTTACCAAGTAGAGATGATTATATTGATATATATATTGATACAATTAGAAAACTAGCAAAACACGGGGTGAAAGTTATATGTTATAATTTTATGCCTATATTTGATTGGACAAGAACAAGCTTATATGAAGAACAAGCAGATGGATCTAATGCATTGTTTTATGAAAAGAAATCAGTAACTCATGACGCAAAAGCAATGGCTGCAAAGATATTAGAAGGCGCTGGGGATTTTACAATGCCTGGGTGGGAACCAGAACGCATGGCTAAGTTAGATGAATTGTTTGATTTATATAAAGATATTGATGAAGAGAAGTTACAAGATAACTTGAAATATTTTTTGGAACGAATTATTCCAATTTGTGAAGAGGAAGACGTCAAAATGGCAATTCATCCAGATGATCCACCATGGCCAATATTTGGATTGCCAAGAATTATACGAAGTAGAGATCATATTAAAAAGTTCTTAGAACTTAATGATAGTCCCTATAATGGATTAACACTATGTACAGGTTCACTTGGGCCAAATCTACAAAATGATATACCTGGTATAGTACGTGAATTTCATGATAGAATTCACTTTGCACATATTCGCAACGTGAAAGTTTTTGATAATGGTGATTTTATTGAGGTTTCTCATAGAGGGAAAGATGGAAATGTAGATGTATATGAAGTTTTAAAGGCTTATCATGATAATGAATTTAAAGGATATATCCGACCTGATCATGGTAGACACTTATGGGGCGAAGAAAAGAACTGCAGACCTGGATATGGCTTATATGATAGAGCCTTTGGTGTTATGTATATGTTTGGTGTTTGGGATAGTCTAGATAAAAGAAAGGGTGAATGCTAATGATTAAGTTATCAAAACAAAACTTACAAAATATTAGTACTTGGAATAAACTTGAAGTGGAACTTCCTAAATTTGATATAGATACCATTAAGGCAAATACAGCTAAAACTCCTGAATGGATACATTTTGGAGCTGGAAATATTTTTAGAGGATTTATTGCAAATGCACATCAGAAATTGCTAGATAGAGAGTTATGTAATACTGGAATTATTGCAGTAGATTCCTTTGATTTTGAAGTGATAGAAAAAGTATATAACCCCTTTGATAATTTAAGTCTTTTAGTACTTATGAATACTAATGGGAAATTTGAAAAGAAAATTATTGGAAGTGTAGTAGAGAGTATTGCGGCAGATTACAGTCTTGGTGAAGAAATGCAACGTTTAAGTAATATTTTTGAAAATGAGAGCTTACAAATGGTAAGTTTTACAATTACTGAAAAAGGTTACTCACTTAAGAATTCTGTAGGTGAATATTTAGGAGTGGTTTTATCAGATATTCAAAAAGGTCCAAGTGCTCCGTTGCATACTATGGGAATGATAGCTAGTTTGTTATATAAGCGTTATAGTAAAAATCAAGCTCCGGTAACATTAGTTAGTATGGATAATTGTTCTAACAATGGAGACAAATTGAAAAACGGAGTGGTTACAATTGCAGAAGAATGGTTGAAGAATGGATTAATTGAAAAGGGTTTTGTAGATTACTTATTAGACGAATCAAAAATCGCATATCCACTGTCTATGATTGATAAAATAACACCAAGACCTTCTAATGTTGTTAAGGAATATTTAGAAGAAATTGGAGTTGAACATATGGATGTTATAATTACATCTAAGAATTCTTATATGGCTCCATTTGTTAATGCTGAAATAAGTGAATATTTGGTTATTGAAGACAAGTTTACAAATGGAAGACCTAAGCTTGAAGAAGCAGGAGTAATATTTACAAGTAGGGATACCGTTAATGAAGTTGAGACAATGAAAGTAACAACATGTCTTAATCCGTTACATACCGCACTAGCAGTAAGTGGGTGTTTATTAGGACATACATTGATTGCAGATGAAATGAAAGATATTCCTTTGGCAAATCTTGTGAAGACAATAGGTTATAAAGAAGGATTAAAGGTAGTTGTAAATCCTGGTATTATTGATCCAAAAACTTTTATAGATGAAGTTGTCAATGAACGATTTGCAAATCCGTTTATACCCGATACACCGCAACGTATTGCAACTGATACATCTCAAAAGGTGGGAATTAGATTTGGTGAAACAATAAAGTCATATGTTAAAGATAAAAATTTAGATCCGAAAGATTTAAATGCTATTCCAATGGCGATTGCCTTATGGTGCAGGTACTTATTAGGTGTTGATGATGAAGGCAATAAATTTCAAATAAGCCCAGATCCAATGTTAGACACTTTATGCAATGAATTGAAAGATGTTAAATTCGGTGAACTAGGAGGTTCTTTATTAAAACCTATACTGTCAAATATAAATATTTTTGGAATAGATTTATATGAAATTGGTTTAGGTAGTAAAATTGAATTAATGTTTAATAAATTAAATGCAGGAATAGGAACAATACGAAATACGTTAAATGAATTATACGGAGAATAGACATCTACTGGTTCCTCTTTTATAACTAACTATAAAGCCTCATACCAAATATACCTATTAGTACAATAGCAATATCTGCACTTATATGAATAAAATAAGATGCTAATACACTGTTAGTCTTCTGAACAAAAAAGGCGAAAATCATGCCTCCAGAAAACAATCCGAATAATACAATAATCATTATTGGAATTGTAAACCAAGTCAGAAAGACACCTATATGGTAAAGAGCAAAAAGGAGAGCTGATAGAAGATAAGCACTTTTAGTTAATCCTTTATTATGTAAACTTTGAAAAATAAAACCTCTAAAAAAATATTCTTCAATAAACGCATTACCAATGATGGTATAAACTGCAATAAAAATAAATGTTGATTTTGTAATTTTCATTCTATCTTCAAAATCAGCTACAATTAGTGATGTATCAATAAATCCATTTGCAATACTAAATGCTAGCATGATAATTAATATAACAAAAACACTACAAAGTAATGTAAGTTTCAAATGCTTTTTCTTCATATAATAACTAAGTTTTTCTTTTAATAAAAACTTTTTTATAGCAAAGGGGATAATTACAAATAAAGGAATCTTAAATATAGTTTTTATTGAGTAGGGTATATTTAATACTTGTTCAATAAAAAACAACATTGCTACACACAATACACTTATAATGATAATGATTAAAATACGCTTCTTATTATTTATTATAGTCATAATAGCTCCTTTCACTTAGATTATATATAATTACTATGTTTTAAACAATAACATAACATTAATTTTTAA
>JAOZKH010000191.1 GCA_029935405.1 Vallitaleaceae bacterium
TTATTGTTGTATTATCAATCAATCAAATCAAATACCGTATACTCTGAAAAAATACCATTTAGCGAGTAATCTTCAAAGTAGAAAGCGTAAATATATTGTTCCCCAGATGCTAATTCTACAAATCCCATATAGGGTTCCTCTTGAAGAATAATTTCATCCATAGCAAAAATAAAATCATCTTCATAAATCATATCTAGTACTTCAAATTGAAACTCAACAGCATCACCTATTTTTAAATCAATAAAACTCTTTTCTGACATAAGTGAATATTCATCAGCTAATGCCCAACCTCCAAGAACTTCATAATATCCACCTTCAGCAAACGTATCATCCCAATACCACTTACCGATAATCTCTATCTCATTACCATTTACAATTGCAGGAACAGAATATAGGTTGTAGTCATCTGTTTCCTCAATAATATTAAGGGTTACCAAATGACCATTGATTCCAGTCCACCATCCTGTAAAATTATCTTTTACTATTCCAGTCTCTATATCATAATAGATATCACTATCATATCCAAGAGATAAAACCGAATCTATATTTTCATCTAATGCGATACCTACAAAATTATAGATATTCAGTACGTTCTCCCTATCTTCTTCTGATATGACAACTGTAAAACTTCCATCATCTTCCTCTTGAAGGGTTCTTGATTTCAAATTTGTTCCTTCTGTATCAGCATCCAAAATATCGATAAAGTTTTGTAGGAAAATCTCATAAGTATCAATTTCATTAATTTCACTGTAGTTTATAAGGGCAGTTTTTCTGTCTTCTTGATCCATATAAGGAAAATAAACTGATAATCCACCGCCGAATAACCTAGATGGGCCTCTTACTTGGTAAATAACTGCAGAATCAATCGCTGTTCTTAGAGCCGTTGCCTCTTCAAGCTGATTTCCCATTAAGAATCCTGAAAAATCATATAGATCTATGAGTTCTGTATATCCTGAAAATGGAGTATTAGATCCATATGACTCAGCTCTACTTCGTCCTCCAGCTATCATGTTTATTGTTGATATTTCACTCATATCTGCCATCATATCACTTGACAAATTCTCAAGGGCAATAACCACATCTTGAATCATAGATAGATCAATAACCGATAATGTTATCATTTCAACTGTATCATATTCAACCGCTTGTTCATAAAACTGGTCTGATATTATCATACCTAATCCTGCCCCAGATATAGTAGGATCTAGCATTAATTGAGTAATAATTCCTTCGTAATTCCAGCCATGTCCTGGTTCTAACTCTTCAGAAGCCACCAAATAATTGGCATATGGACTAACCATATGAGCTACTTCAACACTTGCCATTAAACAGGCATCAAATCCTATTACTTCAAAGTGTACATCAGTAGACTCTTTTGCTCTCCTTAGTGCATCTTCTATTTCTGGTAATGATAAAAACTCCCCAACTTCATAGCCATCCATTTCAACACTAAATAATTCATCACTACCAAAACCATATAGCGGTCCTCCACCATGGTTCCAAAAATCAAGAACATACTTCTGTGCCGGATAATTCTGAACAGTCCAAACAATGAAGTCATATAGCGTATCAGAACTTCCCATATTACGAGCACCTAAGTCTTCAAGTAATACTAAATCATCCTTTACTACTAGATATCTTTGATTTTGAGTAGGATCAATAACCGGATTATCCCAATAGGATGTTCCACCTGTTTCTAGTATGATGTTAAGTTCATCATTAGAGCCTACCGCTGCCATTTCTAATATATCATAAGTAGCAGCTGCACCATATACATCCTCATCCCAGAAATACTCTGATTCAAGATCTGAGCCATTCATATAAACCATAAAAGTATACTCAGGTAGCGAGTCATCAACAGGCGATTGATTACTGCTAATATCATCATCATCTGGCGTATTTAATTCATCTGGTGTATTCATTTCATCTGATGTATTCATTTCACTATTCCCAGTATTTGAGTTGTTGTTAACATTGATATCTCGAACTGGTTCAGGTTCATTAAGAAGCATTGAAATAATAAAAATAATAGTAACAACGAAAATCCCAAATACAGCTAGTATTGAAATAAGACAACCTATACCTTTTTTCTTCTTTTGTCTAGGTGCATTTTGTGGTTGTACGTATTGAGGTTGTGGTTGTGCTTGCACGTATTGAGGTTGTTCTTCATTGATTGGTGGTGTCTTCTCCACATGAATAGGTGATTGGGGTCGTTTTGTAACAGGTTGTCCACAACTTATGCAAAATTTCGTACCATTTTTTATTTCTGATCCACATTTTGTACAGAATTTATTTCCCATTTATTTCACCTCGCAAATATGAGTAAATTAAATTTCCTATTAAAATTATATCATATGCACTTTTTTAAAAAAAGAGTTATAATAATTAAATAATAAACTAATCGGAGGTAATAATATGGCTCTTAATAAAGAAAAAGCAACAAAGGGAATCCGTCAATACCACATTGGTATGGTTGAAGGTGATGTCGGGGAATATGTATTGATTCCTGGGGATCCATTTAGAACAGATATTATCGCTAAATTTCTTGATAATCCAGTTCTTATCCAACATAAACGTGAACACAAAACATATACAGGTTATTATAAAGGTATTCGTGTCTCTGTAACTTCAACAGGAATGGGATGTCCTAGTACAGCTATTGCAGTTGAAGAACTTGCCAACATTGGTGCAACTACATTTATCCGTTTAGGCACAACGGCTGCTCTTAGGGAAAACATACACCCTGGTGATATTGTTGTCACAACAGCTGCAATGAAAAATGATGGCACCTCAAAAATGTATATGCCTGAAAATTTTCCAGCAGTAGCTGATATGGAACTTACATATATGCTAATAAAAACTGCGAAAGAAATGTGTGTTAATACACCACACAACATCCACTACGGTATTTCTGCTTCAGATGATGCTTTTTATGCTGAAACACCTGAATGGATAGAACACCTGTACTCACTTGGATGTGCAAACATTGAAATGGAAGCATCCGCTATATTTACAGTATGTCATAAACGTAATCTTCGTGGAGCTTGTATTTGCGCTTGTGCCGCTAATCATCATAATAACGAAAACTATTGGGGTAAAGTAAATCCAGTAACTCCTCAAGCAATTGAAAAAGAAACTGAAATTGCACTAGAAACAATATATAAATTTGAACAAGCCAAAATAAATAACGAGCTATTATCTAATATTTGAACATCTGTTATATGATTATTGTCACAGTTGTGTTACATAATAAAATCAATTCACCACAAATCCTTCACATTTAAATTATACATATATATATATATTGACTAATGTACCAGTATATATGTATAATTTAATTAAAAATAATGATGGAGGTTATAATGTTAACAGAACTTATTGAGAGCGGATTTGGTAATAAACAAGACTATAATTGTGCCGAGAAAATCCTCTACGGCGCGAACCAAGCTTATGATTTAAACATGTCGCAAAATGATATGAAAGTTGCTTCAGCTTTTGGTGGAGGTATGGGCATCGAAGCCATGTGTGGTGCTATCACAGGCGGACTGATGGTTATCGGCATCTTATTTACAGAAGTTGTCCAACACCAATCTCCTAAGGTGCGTGAATTGTCTGATACATTCCTCAATGCATATAGAGAAAAAATGAGTGATTTAGCTTGTAAGCCTTTGAAGAAAAAGTATAGAACCGAAGAATATGGCTGTCATTTTGTTATTTTAGAAGCTGCCATTTTGTTAGATGAAAT
>JAOZKH010000058.1 GCA_029935405.1 Vallitaleaceae bacterium
AAAGGAGTTTTTGGGTATTTAGCCTCTTAATTCATAGTTCTAAAGACCACATTCCCAATAAACGCAAATAATATATCACGACTTTTCTACAAATGATTCATGAAACTGGTTCATAGAAATCTCATCGGATTTTTAATTAGAGTATTGACACATAGTAAATAATAGATTATACTCTTCATATGAACACATGCTCATATGTTCAATTAATGATTTTTTAAGGAGAATACTATGAATGATAAATGTTGTACAAACCAGAAAAATGTAAACTTAGTTTTAACCGGTTTGCCATCTGAAGATGATATTGTTGATATTTCAGAAATTTTTAAATTATTAGGCGACCCGTCACGTATGCGTATTGTTTCCGCACTTAGAATTAAAGAGTTATGTGTTGGTGACCTTGCTGCTATTATGGAAATTTCACAATCTGGTGTTTCACATCAACTGCGATTACTTAAGAAAAATCGGATTGTAAAAACTAGACGTGATGGCAAGCTAATATACTACTCAATTGATGACTCACATATAAATTCAATTATAGATGTTGCTTTATCACATATACACGAATAGATAGGAGATACCTTTATGACAACTCAAACTAAAACCGAAACATTTTATTTAAACGGATTAAGTTGTGCAAATTGTGCAGCAAAAATTGAAGATAAACTTAAAAAAAATGAACATTTAATTTTAGTTAACTTTAGTTTTGCAACTAAAAAACTTACTGTTAAAACTGACAAATATAACACGAACACACAAAATATTATCAGTGATACAGTCAACCGTATTGAAGATGGTATCACTGTAGATAATATTTTATCTGATATTGATAATCATTCATCAATTAATACACATATAAACAATAAAGATTCAAAGTTTACAACTGTATTACCCCTACTTAATCATCACAAATATACTTTAATTGGCACATTACTTTTAGTTATTATGGTTATCAATCACAATGTTTTTTCATTACCTTTTTTAGGATATTTTATAGCGTATTTACTTATTGGTGGCGACATTGTTTATCGTGCAATCAAAAACCTATTTAAAGGAAAAGTATTTGATGAAAACTTTCTTATGACTCTAGCAACTATTGGTGCCTTCGCTTTAGGCGAATATGTTGAAGCGGTAGCTGTTATGTTATTCTACAAGATTGGTGAAGGATTTCAAGATTACGCTGTTGATCACACTAGAAAAAGCATAAAATCATTATTAAATATAAAAGCCACTTATGCCAATCTTATTAAAGGTTCTTTAACAGCTCAAATCACACCAGAAACTCTAAAATTAGACGACTTAATCATAATAAAACCAGGTGAGAAAGTCCCTGTTGATTGTGTCCTTATAGAAGGAAACGCTAATATCGACACTTCTGTTCTAACAGGCGAAAGTATGCCTAAGAACATAAATATAGGCGATGAATTATTAAGTGGTTCCATAATTGTAGACAAATCAATTAAAGCAAAAGTAACTAGAGTTTTTGCAGATTCAACTGTTGCAAGGATTTTAGATATGGTTGAAAACGCCACAGGTAAAAAAGCTAAAACTGAACAGTTTATTACGAAGTTTGCTCGTATTTATACCCCTATTGTTGTAATCGGTGCACTTTTATTAGCTTTCATACCACCTACATTAGGTTACTCAACCTACCAAGAGTGGATATCAAGAGCTCTAATCTTTTTAGTTATTAGTTGCCCCTGTGCACTTGTTATTAGCGTTCCACTTGGCTACTTTGGTGGATTAGGTGCTGCTAGTGGTCAAGGAATACTTGTAAAAGGTGGTAACTATCTTGAAGCACTTAACAATATAGATACTTATGTTTTTGATAAAACCGGAACATTAACCGAAGGAAATTTTACAGTATCACATAAAACTAACCCTAGAACCTTAGAACTTGCATCTATATTAGAAATACATTCAACTCATCCTATTGCAAGTTCTATTTTAAAAGATTACAATCAACAAGTTTCTCACGAAGCCGCAACTAATGTTAAAGAGTTTCCTGGTGAAGGACTATCAGGTATTTATAATAATCAACAACTAATTGTTGGTAATCAAAAACTAATGAAACGATTTAATATCACTTTTTCTGAAATCACCTTAATTGGTACTAATATATACGTTGCATATGATAATCACTACGTAGGATTTATAAACATAACAGATACAATCAAGAAAAGTTCTATAAATCTTTCTACTTCATTAAAAGCTCTTGGTGCAAAACAAACTATTATGTTAACAGGTGATCAAAAAGAAATTGCTACACAAGTAGCATCTGATTTAAAAATAGATATAGTTTACAGTGAGTTATTACCGCAAGACAAACTTACACATGTTGAAGCATTAATTAACAATAATCAGCGAGTACTCTTTGTTGGTGACGGAATCAATGATGCACCTGTTCTTGCAAGAGCTGATATAGGCGTTGCAATGGGTGGTGTTGGTTCAGATGCTGCGATAGAAGCTGCTGATATTGTCATTATGAATGATGATCCTTCTAAGTTGATTATTGCAAAGCGTATAGCAGCTAAAACACGAAACATAGTGATTCAAAATATTACTTTTGCCTTAATTGTCAAAATATTGTTTTTAAGTTTAGGTGCTCTTGGTGAAGCAACGATGTATCAGGCAATCTTTGCAGATGTTGGCGTTTCACTACTAGCAGTTTTAAACTCCCTGCGTACTCTGAAAATCAGATAACCATCATGAAAAAGTATTATTTAATTTTTTCTATACTATGCATAATATAAACATATAAACGAGCTAAGTAATCTATTCACTTAGCTCGTTTATATTATGTAAATTATTATTAATGTAGTTATATTATTGCTGCCTAACTATTTTAAAAACAAATCAAGTAAATTATACTGTCCGAATATTGAAACAGTAATTAAAGATATAACCGCCATAATCTTAATAAGAATATCAAGAGATGGACCTACTGTATCTTTAAGTGGGTCACCTACTGTATCGCCAACAACTGCTGATTCATGAACTTTTGAGCCTTTACCATGTCCTTCAACACCGTCTGATTCTACTAACTTTTTAGCATTATCCCAAGCACCACCACTATTAGCTGCAAACAATGCTAACATAATACCTGATAAAGTTGTACCAATTAGTAATCCACCAACAAATTCAGCTCCAAAGATAAACCCTGATCCAATGGGAACAAGTACACTAATAAGTGCTGGTAGTTTCATTTCTTTAAGTGCCCCTGCTGACGAGATTTCTATACAAGTTTTATAGTCAGGTTTTTGTGTTCCATCAAGAATTCCTGGATATTCTCTAAATTGACGACGTACTTCTTCAACCATACGCCCAGCTGCCTTAGCTACTGCTTCAATAAGAATTCCCGAGAAATAATAAGGAAGTGCTGCGCCAACTAGTGCACCTGCAAGTGTATATGTATTAATCATATTGAGCGTTAACTCAAATCCATTTGTATCACCTGGACTAGCTTGTGAATATAAGTAAGAAGCTAGAAGACTAAGTGCTGCAAGAGATGCAGAACCAATAGCAAAACCTTTACCAATCGCTGCTGTCGTATTACCCACTGCATCTAGTTTATCTGTTATTTTACGTACTTCTGGTTCAAGTTTACTCATTTCACTAATTCCACCTGCATTATCTGCAATAGGACCATAAGTATCAACTGATACTGTTGCCGCTACAAAAGATAACATTCCAATCGCTGCCATAGCCACACCGTAAAGACCTGCAAAGTAGTTTGCAAAAAGTGTTGCTACCGCAAGTACGATTACAGGATAAAATGTTGACTTCATACCTGCCGCTAAGCCTTGAGTAATTGTAAGTGCCGTACCTTGAAGCGATGCTTTTGCAATATCTTTAGTAGGTTTGAAGTCGTATGAAGTATAATACTCCGCTAAATTACCTATGGCAATTCCAGCGCCAATTCCAAACACTGCTGCTAACCATGGCGACAATGTCCCTGCTTTAAAACCTAATACTGTAGTATCATATCCCTTAAAGAAAAAATGAGTCAATACTCCAGTTCCAACAAGTGTTAAACCTGCAGATACCCATACTGCATAGTTTAATTCTTTGTGTGGATTTTCTGATACTTTTCTAAAAACAAGGAAAAGAACACCAACAACACAAGAAACCAAACCAATTGCTGCAAATAAAATTGGGTAGTTAATCAAGTTTTTAACTAAATCTACATTAATAGCATTATCTGTACTACTATTTGTATAAAACATATATGAAACTAAAACTACTGCCGAAATAAGTGCTCCAACATACGATTCAAGAAGGTCTGCTCCAAGACCTGCAACATCACCTACATTATCACCTACATTATCAGCAATAGTAGCTGGATTACGTGGATCATCTTCTGGAATACCTGCTTCTGTTTTACCAACAAGGTCTGCTCCCATATCTGCAGCCTTAGTGTAAATTCCACCACCAACACGGTCAAACATGGCTACAATTGAACAACCAAGTGCATAACCTGACACTGTCATAGTAAATGGTATAAAATTAATTCCAAGCCAATTGCTTGATATAACAAGATTTTCCGGATTCAACTGACCCAGTAATTCTCCAAATACTACATATACAATTCCAAGTCCTAATAATGCAAACCCACCAACACTAAGCCCCATAACTGACCCGCCTTGAAAAGCTACCTTTAATGTTTGACCTAGACTTTTACTTTCTCTTGCTTTGTTTGAAACTCTTACATTGGCAATTGTTGCTATACGCATACCAATAAATCCTGCAAGTGCACTCATTAAAGCACCTAAAACAAAGGTCACTCCAACATACCAATTAACAACTACACCTAGCAAAATAGCAATTAAAACTGCAATCTTAGCTATAATTCCATATTCATGATGAATAAATGTATCAGCACCCTCTTGAATTGCTGTTGCTATTTCTTTCATCAAATCCGTTCCTGCATCTAATTTTTTTACTGCGTGAAAATTATAATAAGCTACTATTAATGCAATAGCTACTGCTACAAACACAAATCCAATCATACCTCTTGTCCTCCAAGTCATCTATAGTTACCAGGTAAACTCATATAGAAAATTCACCCAAGTTACACAAGCCAAAATCTGCTTATCTTAAATACTAACACAAAATTAACTATATTTTATACTGAAATTTTAGTTAATTACTTGTACAAAATAACCAACGTTCTATGAAAGCAAAGTACTTTTTCGTCATTGTGCACAATAACGAAAGAGTACTTTTATTAATAATTATATTTTTTTAAAATTATATATAATCATACATGGTTAAGGTGTCAAAACTAAGTTTCTCTAATTCTACCACTATATGTAGTACTTGGTTGAAGCCTCCAAGCATACATATAGTGGTAGAAAGTTAAACTATATAGTTTTGACACCCTAAACATACATCTAACAAAATTGATTTCCCAAGTTCATGAGATTCAAAAGATGCTTCCATAACTTTCATGACTCTAAGCGCTTGCTCTGCTGTTATTTGTAGTGGTTTTATTCCATCAATTGCATCAATAAGGTTATCGTAAACAACACTTAGTTTATCAACAACATCAAACGGTTCATTTAATTCTATACTTTTTATTGACTCTTGTCTTCTAGGAGCCATAGTCTTTGTTGGACCTGCTTTTGTATATATAATCTCATCTTCCCATACACTATCTTTATCTATACACCTAACGATTTTACCAACACAATCCCAGTTATCAATAACTAATGTACCTTCCGTACCTAGAACGTACCATCTAGGATGAGTAATATAATTATTTGTCGACACTTCTATGTGAGCAGTTAATCCACTTTTAAAAGTTAACGTTAATCTAAAGTTATCATCAACTTCATCATACTCTAATGAATACATTTTACAGTAGACTGTTTTTACAGGTTCACTAATCATAAACAGTAATTGATCAATTAGATGTACACCCCAATCAAGCATCATGCCTCCACCTAAAGATTTAACTGTTCTCCAACCTTTTGGCATACCCCTTGATCCTTCAACTCTTGATTCAATTACATAAACATCACCAAGTAAACCTTCTTCAACTTTTTGTTTCATGAGAACAAAGTCTTTATTAGTACGTCTGTTTTGATTAATTGTAAACTTTTTTCCTGTTTCCCTTGCGACTTTCATTACTTCAATTAGTTCTTCAGAATTCATAGTTACTGGTTTTTCACATATAACATGTTTATCTGCTCTCATTGCTTCAATCGCTAATTCTTTATGAACTTCATTTGTTGTTGCAATTAATACGATTTGGATATCTGGATCCATAAGTAGTTCTGCTTTTGATGCATAGGCTTTATAACCTGATTCATAAGCAACTTTCATTCTTGCTGGATTAACATCATAAACACCTTTAATCATTACTCTTTTATAGTTTTTCAACTCAGCTGCGTGATATGATGCCATACCTCCATATCCGATTATTCCCATTTTATACATAAATTCTCCTTATATAACGAGCATATAAAAGTTACGCCCACCACATATCTGTAGGTTGCTCAAATATAATAACTTCCTTTAAAAATTCTATTGCTTTAATCATACCTTCTTCAACGGACATAAGTCCATCTTCGTGTTCAATACTAATAAGTCCATCATAACCAACTGTTTTTAACATACTAATCATATCATTCCACACTTCTTTGCCATGACCATAACCAACTGTTCTAAATACCCACGCGCGATCACCTATATCCCCGTAGTTTCCTTGATCAAGGACACCATTAATATCGCAATTTCGTTTATCGATTTTAGTATCCTTCGCATGAAAATGATAAATAGCACCTTTTAATGCCTTAATTGCACTTACAGGATTAATACCTTGCCAAAACAGATGACTTGGATCAAAGTTCGCACCTATAGTTTCTCCAACGGCTTCCCGAAGTCTTAAAAGCGAACTTGGATTATAAACACAAAATCCAGGATGCATTTCTAAAGCAATTTTATTAACGCCATGATTGTTAGCATAAGTAGCAGCTTCTTTCCAATATGGAATCAAAACATCATTCCATTGATATTCAAGAATTTCACCGTACTCTGATGGCCATGAACAGGTAACCCAGTTAGGTTGTTTAGCACCTTCATAATCTCCAGGACACCCTGAAAACGTAATAATAGTATCAATAGCAAATTTTTCAGCAATTAACACCGCTTTTAAAAATTCATTATGATATCTTGTTGCTTCATCTTTATTTGGATGAACCGGATTACCATGTACCGCAATTGCTGCAATTTCAATATTATATTTAATTGCTAATGCTTTCACTTCTTCTACTTTACTATCATCAGATAATAATTCTTCGACATTTAAATGCGCACTTCCAGGATAACCCCCTGCGCCTAGTTCAACAGCCTGTACACCCATTTTACTTAGCTTTTGAAGCGTTTCTTCCAATGATAAACTACTATATGGTACAGTCAAAACACATAACTTCATAATAACCTCCTGAAAAATAATTTATTGATAGTACTATTTTCAAAAAACATACCATTAATCCCTACGTTTTTATTATAAATGAGTTTTCATTATAAATTCAAATGAGTTTTTCATTTCTTCAAAACGTTCACCTTTATAATGTTCCTGCTCATAAATAAACTTTGCATCCACTGCAATATCCATGATTTTTACAAAATCAATAACTCCGTCTTTTGCTTGTACATTTGCATTGTCTTTAGAACTTAACATTTGTTTAAGGTGAATAATTGCCATTCTATCTTTATTATCCCTAATGTATTTAATTGGCTCAACACCTCCATAAGCAAGCCAATAAACATCTGCTTCTTGTTTAACATATTGAATGTCCACTTCATCAAACAAAACATCTAATGGTCTAAGTCCATTATCATCTACAAGTTCATGTGCATGATTATGATAGGCAAATACAAGACCTGCCTCCCTACACTTAAAACCTATCTCATTAAATATTTTGGCATGCTTTTTAGCATCTTTTACTGTATATATTTCAGCCCAAGGACAAATAATATAATCTGCTCCAAGAACTTTCAACTTGCTTATTTCCTCGTCTAAATTACTTGTTAATAACTTTAAACTAATATGCGCTGATATAGCTTTTAACCCTAATTCATCAAGTTTTTTACGAATTATAGATGGATTATTTCCATATAATCCTGCAAACTCTACTGTCTTATAACCCATTTTACTAATTTTTTCAAGTGTTCCCATGAAATCAGCTTCACACTCTTCTTTGACTGAATATAGTTGAGCTCCTAATACTTTCATAAACCCTCCGTTTCTAAAATTCTATTGTTTTACCCAAAGCTGCTGATTCATAAATCGCTTCAAGAATTTGTGTTACCATTGCAGCTTGTTCAGGCATAACTACAAGCTCCCCGCCATTTATAATCGCATTATAAAAACATTTTGCTTCTAAAACTTCAGGTTTATCTTCAGTTCCATCATAAAAAGCAACTCCACCAGCATCTAAACCTGGTTTTATAACTGTTTGTTTACCTAAATCAACTGTATTTATTCTAAGACCATCTTTCATATCTGCTCCTGCTTTTGTCCCACATAATGAAGTTTGAGCCTCTCCAATCTCTAATGTATTAAGTGCCCAACTAGATTCCAAAAATACAGTCGACAAATCTTCCATCGTAATAAAAGCAAATGCCGAATCTTCAACTGTGTATTCTTTAGGATTCCAATCTCCCCACACATTTCCTGTATCTATTTGATCTGCAAGTTTTCTGTATACACTACCTTTAACACTTTTTACTTTGTAGTTGTTCATCATCCAAAGTGTTAAATCTAGGGCATGTGTTCCAATGTCAATCAATGGTCCTCCACCTTGTTCATCTTCGTTGAGAAAAACTCCCCAAGTCGGTACAGCACGGCGTCTAATAGCATGAGCCTTTGCCATATATATTTCTCCAAGATCACCACGTTGACATATTTTCTGTAAATAAATACTATCTGCTCTAAATCTATTTTGATAACCAATTGTTAAAATTTTACCTGTTTCCTTCGCAACTCTAACCATTTCCCAAGCTTCTTTAGAAGTTTTTGCCATTGGTTTTTCACACATTACATGTTTATTCGCTTTCATTGCCGCTATTGATATTTCACTATGTGACTTATTAGGCGTACAAACATGTATAGTTTCTATTGTTTTATCTTTAAGTAATTCCTTATAATCTTCATAGACTTTTGCTGCTTTTTCTCCAAAATCTTTTGCTGCTTTTGTAGCTTTTGTTATATCTATATCACAAAATGCAACTATTTCAACTTCTCCTATTTTTGAAAGTGAAGGCATATGTTTATTATTAGCAATACCTCCACAGCCTATGATTCCTACTTTTATTTTCTTCATTTCACCATACTCCTTTGTTTTATTTTTTAACCATCTAATGGTTAAGGCGTCAAAACTACATAGTAGAATTGGAGAAACTTAGTTTTAACTCCTTAACCATCTAATTTAAGTATAGTCAATCAAACTAATTTGTTATATAATTATTCCATATAAAAATATCAAATATTTGTCATTATTAATCTATGGCCATCTATTCATATATGTGGAATCAAAAGAATATTTTACCAACTATGGATTTACCAAACTAGGAGAAGTTTATGGAAGCAGTTTATGAAAAAGTAATAGTCACAAAGAATGGTATATCTTATCCATTTAAAGGTTTTATTCAAGAAATCATTGGTAGTCAGTCCGTTGTTGATGCTCATTATCATGAATATATTGAAATATTGTATTGTAAAAAAGGAAGCTTTCACGTTGTACTTAATGGTATTAGTAAAACAATAGAAGCTGGTGATATGCTTATTATTAATTCTATGGAAGTACATATTTCAAGTTCTGTTTCACCTGCAATAAATGAATACATCGTGCTGCAATTTACTCCAGAACTTTTGTATACTACCACTCAAACTATATTTGAAGCCAAATATGTTCTTCCTTTTACTATGAAAACTTCCACTCATCAAAAATTGTTTAAACGCGAAGAACTAAAAGATACTTTTATCCCTGATGCCCTTATGGAAATTATTAGTGAAGACACTAATAGAGAATATGGTTTTGAAATTGCTATACGAACAAATATCGGCCAAATATTCTTATGGATTCTTAGAAAATGGCACAAAAAAGGTTTAGACTTAAACTTAGAAAGTGGTCTAAACCAGATAAATATTAAACGTCTCGAATCTATATTCGATTATGTTGATGATCATTATAATGAACAAATAAGCATTGCAGAAATGGCCCAATACTGCAATATTAGCTATAGTTACTTTTCAAGATTTTTCAAAAAAATGATGTCTACAAATTTTAGCGAATACGTTAACCATATAAGAATTTCTAAAGCCGAATTTATACTAGCAACATCAGATAAAAGTATAACCGACATTGCTATGGCTGTTGGTTTTACAACAACAAGTTACTTTATACAACAATTTAAGCTTTTTAAAAATATTACACCAAAACAATATCGTAAGCTTTTTAAAGCAACTTTCTAATAACACCTGTATCTTTAGCCGCCTTTGCAACCGCCTCTGCAACCCTCTTTGCAACTCTTTTATCAAAAGGTGATGGTACAATATAATCATCCCTAAGTTCACTTTCTTCTAATACAGAAGCAATTGCATAAGCTGCTGCTAATTTCATTTCTTCATTAATTTTTGTAGCATGCGAGTCTAATGCTCCTCTAAAAATACCTGGAAATGCAAGCACATTATTAATCTGATTAGGATAATCACTTCTCCCTGTTCCTATTATTTTAGCTCCAGCTTCCATTGCAAGTTCTGGCATAATCTCTGGTGTAGGATTAGCCATAGCAAATATAAATGGATTATCCTTCATAGATATGATCATTTCTTTAGTGACAACATCTGCAGCTGAAACACCTACAAAAACGTCTGCATCTTTCATTACATCTTCTAGTGATCCTTTAATATCATCTTTATTAGTAAAACTCAAGATTTCTTCTTTAACAAAATCAAGATTTTCTCGGTTTGAATGAATTGTACCTTTACTATCTAAAACAATAATATCTTTTACGCCAAATTCATATATCATCTTTGCAATCGAACTTCCTGCTGCACCTGCTCCATTAATAATAACTTTTAAATCATATTGATCTTTTTTCGTTAATTTACATGCATTAATTAACGCAGAAATAGTAATGATTGCCGTACCGTGTTGATCATCATGAAAAACAGGGATATCAAGCTCTTCGATTAATCTTCTCTCAATTTCCACACATCTTGGTGCCGATATGTCTTCAAGATTAATTCCTCCTAAACCTGGTGCTAACAGTTTACAAGTTCTAATAATTTCTTCGCTATCTTGTGTATCTAAACATATAGGAAAAGAATCTACATTAGCAAAACTTTTGAACAAAATCGATTTACCTTCCATTACAGGCAAGGCTGCATGTGGACCAATATTTCCAAGTCCAAGCACTGCTGAACCATCTGTTATAACTGCTACTAGATTCCCTTTTGATGTGTATTTATATATATTTTCTCTGTTTTCTTCAATTTTACGACAAGGCTCTGCAACTCCAGGAGAATATGCAAGACTCAGTTCTTCTTTATTCGTTACTTTCACCTTGGAAAGTATTTCGATTTTACCTACATTTTCCTCATGCATTTTTAAAGATTTTTCATATATATTCACTATTATTCTCCCTATACTTTCTAATAAATCATTTACAACAAACTTTTTTGAAAATTTTCACTAATTCTTCATCAAATTGAGTTCCCGAGCATCTATCTAATTCTTTAAAAGCCTCTTCATTATTCATGTAGGTATCTCTATATGGTCGTTTAGAAGTCATTGCATCATATGCGTCAGCTATAGAAACAATACGTGCCATTAAAGGTATTTCATCCCCTACTAACCCCTCAGGATATCCTGAACCGTCTTGTGCTTCATGGTGATATAATATAATATCATTTGCATTTTCAAACATAGGAACTTCACTAAGAATATTTGATCCTATCCTAGGATGTCTGCATATTATCGCATATTCTTCTCTAGTAAGTTTTCCTGGTTTGTTGAGTAAACTTTCATCTATTCCAATTTTACCTATATCATGCAAAATACTACCATACATCAAGTCTCTTAGCTGATCTGAATCCATTCCAATTTCTTTACCTACGGCAACTGAAAAATCTCTTACTCTTTCACAATGGTTCCCAGTGTATAAATCTTTTGCTTCAATCGCTTTTGCCATTAAAGAAATTACCATATAGAAGTTTTCTTCACGTGCATCTGTGAGATTCATTATTTCTTCTTCTCTAGATTCAATTTTCTCACTCATATGTTTAAAACTGTATAACAAAGGCATCATTTCATTGTAAAATACATTATTAACATCATATTTATATATTCCACCCGCAATATTGTCAGTAACAATAGTTAACTGTTCAAATGCTTTATTTAATCTTGACATAGTTCTTGTAATAACAAATTGCATAATCAAAACAACCACTAATAATGCAGCAATTCCTATTAAACCTATAAATCTTACACTAGATATATATATATCTGCATTTTGATAATATAATATTGTTATATCAAGTTCTTCAATATACTTATATCTAATAAAACATTCCTCTTCTAAATATGTAATTCTATCTCCATTATTAATTATTGTATCAAGATCTTTAAAATGTTCACTAATCCATCGTTCCTCTACATATTGTCTATGAGAATGAGCTATATACTTACCGCTTTGATCCACAATTGCAATATGACCATTAATTAAGTTAATATTATCTAATATTTCTTCAAGACTTTCAGAATTAAAGTACCCTATAACATATCCTTTATCATTCCCTTTAGTGTTTATTAATATGGTTTTTCCTAACCTTGAATCAAAATTCATATTTCCCACTTGAAACTTTTCTCCGGCTTCACTTGCAAATATAAAACCTTCACTTTTACTCATATCAAAGCCAATCAGTGTTTCATCTTTTGGAATTGTATTCATCACTTGTCCTTTTAAATCAAGTATTTCAATACGCTCAAATCCATATTTATAATACTTTGATTCATATATTTTATACAAAAGATCCATGTCATCATTTAAACAATATTGCTCTATCCCTTCTAGCTCTTCTTTAAAATCAGCAAATGTATGATGAGACTGTTTTTCTACTAGTTCGATTATAGCCTCAGTTTCAGAATCAAAACTTTTCTTTATTTGAAAAATTGTAACAAAAATAAGAAGTATAATCAACAAAACAACTACACCTGAAATATATAATAACAATCTTTTTTGTAATAATTTTCTTAAACTGTGGGTTTTCATATGTCACCTCTACCCTATTCTAAAGGAATAAATTGACCATCCTTAACTTCAAACATTATAAATGGCTGTTGTCGATCACCATAGTTATCAACAACAATATCACCTAATAATCCTTTATATGTATTACCAATTATTTCATTTTTAATTTTCCCTACATCCAAACTTTTTGTATTAATCAATGCTTCTATTAATACTGTTGTCGCTTCGTATGTATTAAAGCAAATACTAGATGGTTCATAATCATATTCATTAATAAATCTTTGTCTGAAATCCTCGTAATCGTCTGTATACTCATCTGTTGGTTTTACATACACAAGTTTCATTCCATCAACTGATTTACCACCATCTTCAAAAAGATCATTTGTCATAGACCAACTAACACTATATTTTGCTAGTTTCATTTCATTAATATCAATTAATTGACATAAAATTGCTGTTACATTAGCAGGTGTTAACATTAATATTCCTTCTGTTGGATTATCTTTAATCTTATCTATAACTGTTTCAGATAAATCTTCTTGGTCAGCAATACTATATCCAATGATTTCACCATCATAAACTTCTCTTAGCATATTATAAAACCCTTCTGTATAGGCTTTGTTTCGTAAGTCATAGACAACTGTCAATGATTTAATATTATCTATGTCATACATATAATTACTAATATGCTTAACTTGGCCTGCATAGGAGCTTGTTAATCTTATGAATTGATCGTCAATTCCATCCATCTTAGCAGATGATATTGAGGCTGATAAGATTAACTTTGTTTTGTCTTTTGCCTCTTCTAACAACGCTTCATCAAGTGCTGAAATAATATGACCTACAATAAAGTTTACTTCCTTTTCCTTGAACTTATTATGAACTACTGAAATCTCATTAGGGTCATTTTTATCATCAAGAATAAGGGTATCAATTAACTTACCATTAATCCCCCCATTTTCATTAACTTCTTTAACTTTTAGTAAAAACGCATTACGTCCATCTACCCCAAATTCTGACAACATTCCTGTTGTACCTGAAGAATATCCTATAAGTATTGTTTCTTCACCTTTGGTAACAAAAAATGTTATAACAATGATTGTACTTATAACAATAATTCCAATAATATTTTTTTTCATGTTAATACCTCTTATGAGTATTTTTATAAATCAATCAACGATTTTATTATTGTAACATGAAGTGCAGTAATCTGCTAGTTAATCACCTAGATTTCCGTATTTTTATTATTCGTATTTTTTAATAAAGCTATATTTTGGTTTCGTTATA
>JAOZKH010000192.1:0-2051 GCA_029935405.1 Vallitaleaceae bacterium
ATAGAACGATAGCAGATATATTTAGACCCTTTCTTTATGCACTTTTATTACTCATATCTTAATAGAAAAGAGTTCATGGAGTATCGTAATATGGTACAATATAGTTATTATATATGAAAAGAGGTGTTACAATGAAAAGACTAACTTTGATAACAGTTTTTGTATTGTTAATTGTATTTACTGTATCATGTAACACAAAGGAGCAGGAAGATTTTTCCAAACAGATTGAAAAAGATTTAGTGGTCATTGAAAATGAAATCACCATTCAGGAACTTGAAGATGAGAAAATGGATCTTGAGAAAAAAGTGTCTGAACTTGAGGAATCCATGGAGGAATCCATGGAGGAAGCTATGGAGGAACCTATGGAGGAATCTGAAGAGCTGATGTTATCAGGTCCCACACTAGGAGCTAGTCTGATGGTCGAGGCATCAAATATTATTTATTTGATGAGTATCAATGACTATGCTAATCTAAGCTTATACGTTGATCCTTTTGATGGGGTAAGAGTTTCACCATATCAATATGTCGATGCTGGATCTGATATTGTATTGACAGCAGCTGATGTTGCATCAATTGCAACTTACCCCATGACAAACTGGGGTGTATATGATGGAAGTGGCGAACCAATTAACTTAACCGGTATAGATTATTATAATCAGTTTATATATAATGCCGATTTTAACACAGCACCCTACATTGGACAAAACATCATTCTTACTTTTGGAAACATGATTAACAACATTACAACCGTTTATCCTGGAGCATCTTATGTTGAATTTTATTTTGACGGATTTAATCCGGCTTATGAAGGAATGGACTGGACAAGTTTAACTGTTGTTATGAAAAATGTTGCTGGCCAGTGGTACCTGGTTGGTCTTGTACATGGTCAGTGGACAATTTAATAATAGGAAGCGAAATAATGCCTACAAAATCAATTGTTTTTAGTATCGAAGAAGCAGGCTACTTGAGAATATATGGAGTCTATGAGGAGTGAGATTATTGAAAAAAGCCTTTGAAAAAAATATCTATCCTTGTTTAAACGACATAAAAAAAGACGATTAACATCAGACGAGTTTGTGAATCTTTGTAGCGAAATTTCATATGAAGATAATGACAGTGTATTACATCAAATAAACCCAAGTGGATTATGGTATCAATGGATCAATGGAAGAAGGTCAAAGTATTGAAGTAGAAGAAGTTCTACTTAATGATGCGCTTAATGCATTTGCAGATGCTGGAGAGCTTATACTACCTTTGTATGCATTTGATTTTGATGCTGACATGGCAGCAGATGAAACCTTTATTAAGCCTGTAGAGATTGAGGTTGATTTGTCTGAATTATCAGTATCAAATAATAGTTACGAGGACTTAATTGTATCTAGATTAGATAGTAATAATGAAATTGAAATGTTGGAAACAAGAGTTAAAGGTAATAAGTTGATTATTACAACTGAAAAAAATTCTGTATTTGTCATTCTTTTATGGGTAGGGAAAATAGCACTTGCTGCTGGCGCAGGTTTTGCAGTTGTACTAGAAGCAAAAGATGAGTATGCAAAGTTTGGTAGCAATTATTTTGATTATAAAACATATACTATTCCTATTAGTAAATATAAAAGGTATTATATTCATTGTCATAAAGATTATGTGGGGGAATTTGACAATGAAATGGAAGTTCTAAAATCTGAAAATGACAAATTAATGTCTAAATATGGATTAGTATGGAGCGATACTTTCCATAGTTATGCAACGCCTATTTTAGCTCAATTTAAAAAAGAGGAATTACGAGGATTAGATTTAGCCACCATTGAAAATAATAACGAAATTATTCAAAAACTACAAAATGATCCTGATTATATAAAATTAGATGAAAAAATTTCGATGGATTTACTACCTCCACCTGTAAAAGCTGTAGCAAAAGCGGTTATGATTAGTCATGATTATTTATATGATGAACGACATCTTAAAACTATTTCACATAAATTAGATATTATAATTCTTCAGCCTTGGACATATAATAAGACAGTTTCAGCAATGGCAACCGCTAGACCAAC
>JAOZKH010000192.1:2151-3678 GCA_029935405.1 Vallitaleaceae bacterium
CAACCGCTAGACCAACAGAAGCATCATTTATTCAAATCAATCCAACTACAGTTAAAACAATTACATCTGGTGGGTCTAATACAAAAGCTACAATGGATGACCTGATTGTTACTGTAACACATGAAATGTTACATGCCATAGAATGGGAATACTATGATGCTCGTTATGACACTCGGTTTTCCGAAGCATTAGCGATGATGCTTGAAGCTGAAGCGGCTAGATATTATGCGAGTAAAAAGATTATTGATATTAAGAATTATAATCCAACAAAACGTGCAGTAGATATGTTGCATCTTTCATGGTATGACGAAGTAGACTCGTCAACACAACAAGAACATGGATATGCCTTTTCATATGTGTTGGAATATCAAAGAGATAGTGAAATCGGGCTATTTGGAGGGACTAATAAAGACTTTTTACTTAAACTTATGAATAGTAAAATATCAAATAGTTCGGCTGGAGCTATATATTCTGTACTTAAAGATGATGAAAAAGATATTATGTATCGTTTCCTCAAATCAGATGATGGGACAACAGCCGCAACGCGATTAGATCTAAATCGTT
Organism: Vallitaleaceae bacterium; assembly: GCA_029935405.1. Taxonomy (GTDB): domain Bacteria; phylum Bacillota; class Clostridia; order Lachnospirales; family Vallitaleaceae; genus UBA1351. The sequence goes on from JAOZKH010000192.1 coordinate 2,716, forward strand.
CATTAAATATAGTTAAAGCAACAGAAAGTGGTTATGACTTCACATTTGAAGATGAACCATTATCAATTAATGCTTTTCATACAGTTATTCCAACGAGACTTAATAAAATAGGAAATAAAGACAGTGTTATTCTATATTATAAAGATGCGAATACGTCAGCTGCTCTTGATATGATGAAACAACATGTGTTATATACTATGATTCCTACAAATGATGCTAATTTTGATAGAAAGACTTCTTGGTATGAAATTGATCATAGTGAGGGATTACATGTAGTACCTTTAAATGAAGTAACGACCGAAGGTAAGAACATGATAAATCGTATTTATATTACTGATGATGGAGATAAATTAGATGTTAATAAAAAGGCAATAATAAAAACTATCGTAGCGGTACCACCTGAACCGATTGTTGATATTAGCTTTGATAGTGATGATATGATGTTTACGATAAAACTTCAGCCTGAAACAGTAAAAATAAAGGATGTATATCAAGGTAGAGTTGTTGAATTATCGGTCCCTGGAACAAGTATAGTACCATTTCAGATACATGTTAATTCTGGTGAAACTCAAGTAAAGATCCATTTGCTTGAATTATTACTAAATGAAGGTGATGAATCCATTTTTGATATTAAAGCGCTTGTAAACAAAATGATAAAAGGGACTATGTCGCTAACAATGAAAGCATCTTTAAGAGCTTTAGCACTTGGAAGCGATGGTATGTTAAGAGTCAATGAAAAAAATGATAATTCTATGTATGTAGGTATTGATGAATCTTTTCTTATAGCAGATGAAAATAATAATATGGTTAGTTTGGTTGAGAAACTTAGGGAAAAAGGCTTTCCACATGGAGCTGATTTTTCTGTTAAGTCAGATAATAAATATGTGAGTTTAAATATGGTAACAGATTATGGTGCATATCTTCGTATGAGAGCTACCATAAATGAGATGTTCAAGTATTTTT
>JAOZKH010000009.1:0-14987 GCA_029935405.1 Vallitaleaceae bacterium
CTCTAAGTTTAGCACAACGAAAATGGAATGGAACAACACATTAACGACTTATGTCATAACATATCTTTTCTATGTTTCACAATGCCCTATTTATAGGGTTTCACATTATGTGTCTTTACACTATCTAGGACTAAAAAACCATAGAGTTCATATGCTTTCTAACAATCTATTATCGATTTTATTAGACTTAAATAAAAAAAACTTATTATAAATCATCTTTTTCCTTATAATTAGGCAATGATTTGAGTTTTTTATTAATATAATCATATCCTTTTAAACTGTGAGGAATCATACAATCAGAACAATCTTTTATACCTTTATGTATTTTATAGTTACCGCCGCACTTTTCTACTAAATATAAAGGGCAATAGCAAAACATACAGTTAAATTCATCTTCATTCTTCACAGTGTGACACGGAAAATATTTGCAATCTTTATTATTATAAAATTTATAACTGTTCTTCATATTACTGTTCTACTCTCTTTCTAATGGGAATGTCATACAGTGTGGTCCACCACCATTTTTTAAGATTTCAGTTGAATCAAGTTCAAACACTGTAAAACCAAGCGCTCTTAATTGGTTATTAACATCTATATTATTCTTAAGAGAAATCACCCTTTTATTGCCCAATGCCTGAAGGTTACAAAAATGTTTAAATACACCTTCTTCTTCGATTTTAATTAATTCATACTTTTCTTCTTCCAAATATTTTTTAAACTCATCAGGTAATCCATCATAATACGTTACAGCTGTTTTATGTCCTACGATATTAAAGATCATATCTAAATGTAAATATTCAGGTTTTGATTTGACAGAAATTATCTTGTATCCATAAGGTTTTAGTTGCTCTCTTATATTACTAATTCCTTGTTCATCTGAGCGTTGCAACACTCCAATAGCAAGAGTTTTCTCATCAAGTTGCCAAAAGTCACCACCCTCAATAATTCCCTCACTACATTTTGCAATAATTGGAATACCCAATTCTTCAAGCTTATCAGCATATAATTTATTTTCTTCCATTCTTGTATCTTCTTTAAGCTTGCCTAGCACATATCCCTCTTTTAAGTTGAATCCAAAATCTCTTGCAAAAACCATACTGGTTAAATTTTCTGTCGCTTCAAGAATTTCTACCTCGACATTGTTTTCTTCATATATACTTATCAATTCATTATGTTCTATCATTGTCTGTTCAATATCTAAAACTTCACCCTTTTCTATCCAATCGGTAGCTATTTTATTAATTGGGTCAAGTGCTATATACGTAGGCGGACATAGTAACACTCTTTTTAATACACCTGTTGCTGATTTCACATAATTTTTTACCATGATTTCTCCTTGTCTAATAAAAAAGGAAACAGATAAATTATCCATTTCCTTTTTTATGCGCCATTTGCTTTCTTAGCTCTTGTTCTATTTTTCACTAATTAAATTTTATGCAATAATCTCTACTTTGTCAATACATCTTCACTAAATTCATTATATTTCATACTTCTGTATTTTTATTCACATTACGTTTATGTTCATATTATACTTTTATGCATATTATATTTTTATGTATATTATACTTTTATGCATATTATATTTTTGATCATTTCATAAAAATATTTCGCCAATATTTTAACCATTATGAAACATACTTAGTGGTAAACTGACTATTATATAGTTCGGCATAAAAGCCGTCTTGTTCGATTAATTCATTATGACTACCCTGTTCAATAATATTCCCATGATCCATAACCAATATCATATCTGAGTCTTTAATTGTTGATAGTCTGTGGGCTATCACAAAACTTGTTCTACCTTTCATTAACGTTTCCATTGCTTTTTGAATATTTATTTCTGTTCTTGTATCAACACTCGATGTCGCTTCATCAAGAATTAAAATATTTGGATCAGCTAATATAGCTCTTGCAATTGTTAACAACTGCTTTTGACCACCTGAAATGTTATTAGCATCTTCACCAAGTATCGTGTCGTATCCCTCTGGCAATGTACGAATAAAATGATCCGCTCTTGCCATTTTTGCTGCTTGAATAATTTCTTCTTCAGTGGCATTCTCTCTACCATAAGCAATATTATCTCTAATGCTTCCCTTAAATAACCACGTATCTTGCAGTACCATGCCAAATATTTCTCTAAGATCTACTCTAGACATGGACTTAGTACTAATGTTATCAACTTTAATATCACCATCCCAAATCTCATAAAATCTCATAAGAAGATTTACCAAAGTTGTTTTCCCAGCTCCTGTTGGCCCTACAATGGCTACTTTTTGTCCAGGACTTACTTTAAAGTCAATATTCGACATTAAAGGTTCACCTTCATTATAGCCGAATTTAACATTTTCAAATGCTACTTGACCACTGATTTTTGTTAACTTATGAGAATCTTTTAAATCTGCAATTTCCTCAACTTCATCAAGTATTTCAAATACACGTTCAGCTGAAGCTACTGTTGATTGAATCAAATTAGCAATATTAGCTGTTTGTACTATCGGTCTACCAAATTGTCTTGAGTATTGAATAAATGCTTGAATATCACCGATTTCAATAGCTTGTTTAGTAACCATAATACCACCGACAACACTTACTAATACATATCCTATATTATTAACAAATTGCATCATTGGCATGATGATACCTGAAATAAATTGCGCCTTCCATCCAGCGTCAAATAATTCATCATTGTGTTTATTAAACTTATCTATCGAATCATTTTCCTTACCATATGCTTTAACTATTTTTTGACCTGTATACATTTCTTCAACATGTCCATTTAATTCACCAAGAATTCTTTGTTGCTGAACAAAGTATGTTTGACTTTTTGATGCCACAAACTTTGTTATAAAAATACTAAGTGGTAATGTAATCAATGTAATCAATGTTAGTAATGGACTAATTATCAACATCATTATTATAACACCAATAATTGAAATAACTGAAGATATTAGTTGCGTTACGCTTTGTTGTAGAGTATTGGCTATATTATCTACATCATTTGTCACACGACTTAATATTTCACCATGAGTTTTTGAATCATAATATTTCAGTGGTATTTTTTTGAGTTTATGATTTATATCTTCGCGTAACTCATACACAGTTTTCTGAGCCACACTTGCCATAACAAATTGCATAATATAATTAAACACAAAGCTTAACAAATACAATCCTAATACAAATAACAATATTTGCGCGATTTTATCAAAATCAATCGTAGCTCCAGGTACTCCCTTTAACTTCCCATAAAAACCTTTAAATAATTCTGTTGTTGCACGACCTAAAACTTTAGGACCTACAATTGTAAATAAAGTACTCATAATTGTTAACAATATCACAACGATTAGGCTAGTACGACGATTTTTTAAATATCCTAAAAGTCTTTTTATTGTACCTTTAAAATCTTTGGCCTTTTCAACTGGTCTACCTAATGCGTGTCCGCCTCTAGGTCCTCCACCCATTCCTTTTGTTTCTCTTTTTGTTTCTCTTCTGATACCATTATTAATTCCTTTATTATTAGCCATTAGCAATCTCCTCCTTTGATAATTGAGAAGCTACAATTTCGTTATAAACTTCTGAAGTTTGAAGTAATTCTTTATGTGTACCTATCCCTGATATTTTACCTTGATCAATAACAATAATCTGGTCTGCATTCATAACTGATGTGACTTTTTGTGCTACAACAATCAACGTCGTATCTTTAGTATGTTCCTTAAGCTTACCTCTAAGTTCAGCTTCAGTCTTTGCATCAAGAGCTGAAAAACTATCATCAAACAGATATATTTGTGGTTTTCTAACGACTGCTCTTGCTATGGATATTCTTTGTTTCTGACCACCTGAAATATTCGTTCCCCCCTGTGAAATATAGGATTCAAATTTCTCATCCATTTCATCAATAAACTCTGTTGCTCTCGCTATATCAGCAGCTTCAAAAAGTTCTTCCATTGTAGCATCTGTTTTACCGTATTTAATATTCTCTTTAACAGATCCACTAAACAGAAGTGCTTCTTGGGGAACTAATGATATTTTTTCGCGAAGTATTTTCATATCGTAATCTTTAACATTTACTCCATCTATCTCGATATCACCTTTTGTAACATCGTAAAATCTTGGAATTAGATTAATCAATGTAGATTTACCTGATCCTGTACCGCCAATGATTGCTGTATAATCACCTGGTTTTGCAGTAAAACTAATATTTTCAATAGCTGCTTCACTAGCCCCATGATCTGAGTGGTAGAAGAAACTAACATTTTTAAACTCTATAATTCCTCTAGACGAAGTAGGTTCCTTAAGTTTATCAGCATTGACAATTTCACTATCTAGATTAATCACTTCATTAATTCTCTCTGCCGATGCGGATGCTCTTGGCACCATTACCATTATCATAGTTAACATAAGAAAGGACATAAGTACTTGAGATGTATACTGAATAAAAGCCATAAGAACGCCCACCTGAATAGCTCCTGAGTCAACTCTAAATCCTCCAAACCAAATAATAGCTACTGATGATAGACTAAACATCAACATAATAAAGGGCATCATGATTGCCATTAATTTATTGACTTTAATAGCAACATCTGTTAATTCTTTATTTGCCTTTTCAAATCGTTTCTCTTCTGTTTTAACTCTATTAAAGGCTCTAATAACACGTAACCCTGTTAATCTTTCACGCATAACAAGATTAAGCTTGTCTACCTTTATTTGCATAGTTTTAAACAATGGTATTGCTTTTGTAACAGCCAATCCTATGACAATCCCCATCAAAGCGATTACAACAACAATAACACCACTTAACGGCACGTCTTTACTAAGAGCCATTGCAATACTACCTATAGCCATCAATGGTGCCATCGTTGCAATTCTTAATACCATTGTCATTACGTTTTGCACTTGAACTATATCATTAGTTGTTCTAGTAATTAAACTTGCTGTACCTATTTGATCAATTTCGTGTAACGAATAATATGTAGCTTTTGTAAATAATTGTTTTCTTAAACTTTTACCAAAGTTTGTTCCAACTTTAGCAGACAAATATCCTGATACTATTGAGCAAGCTCCACCAATCAAAGCAATTCCCAACATTATTATTCCAGTTTTAATAATATAATCTGTATCCCCATTAACAATCCCAATATCAACTATATCTGACATAAGTGTAGGTAGATACAAATCTGTTATTGTTCTAAAAAACATAAACAATATAATTAAAAATACTGGCCATTTAAAAGGCTTTAGGTGTTTCATTAATTTAAGCATATTATTCCCTTTCCTCATTATCCTGTGGAGGATTTATTTTGTCTAATAATTTTAATATCTCTTCAAAATGATTATTAAGTGATTCTCGTTCTTCCTCAGTCAGTACATCAAATAATTGACTAGTTTGTATAACCACTTTTTCAATATGATTCTTCATTTCTTCTCTGCCTTTATCCGTTATGCTCAACAATACAACTCTTCTATCCTTTTTAGAATGACTTCTTACAACCCATCCTTGTTTAATTAAATGATCAACTAATTTTGTGAGATTTGATTTTGATATATACATTTTTTCACTAAAATGCTTCATCGGCATATGATTATGATGTTCTAACGTATATAATAGTCTTAATTGCTGCTTGGGTATATCCGTTACTGGAAGATTTCTAAAAAAACTATAATTAATTGCCGGTATCATCGAATATATTTTCCTTGATAATTCTTTACTTTCCAATTCACTTCGCCTCCTTCTATAATTCTATTTGTCTTTCATTTATTTCGAAACAAGAAAAGGTTATACTATACAATAGTTCACTTGTACAACTATTGTATAGTATAACCTTTTCCGCTTAAAAGTCAATACATATTTTCAATTACATTTATTTTTAATTCATTGTTGTTCAGGTTTCTAATAACTAGATGTTTATTCTTAGGTTTTTATATTCAGAAAAAGATTATATTTGTGATTAAACAATAATAAGAAAATTTCGGCATGTTATGCGTAATGGGACTCTGATCCGGATTGTTTCTAGGATTAATATTCTTAAACCAAAGGTTTAGTATATTAGTCCTAGAAGCAACCTAGATTAGCACTCCCACAAGCATTATATGCCGACATTTTCATGTCTTATGGCGATTCTATCACAAACATCATCTTTAAACTATTTTCCAACATCAAAAAAGCCTTACCTCTTTTGAGATAAAGCTTATAATTTGATTACTTAATAACTTAAGCCGTTTGTTTAACCGTTTCAGCTGTTTATTTAACCGCCTTCGCAGTTTATTTAGCCGCTTTAGCAGTATCTACTAATGAAGCAAAAGCATTTGCATCATTAACAGCCATTTCAGCCAACATTTTACGGTTAATATCAATACCCGCAATTTTAAGACCGTACATAAAAGTCGAATAACTCATACCGTTAGCACGTGTAGCTGCATTAATTCTTGCAATCCATAATTTACGGAAGTCTCTTTTTCTAAGACGACGGCCTGCATATGAATATACACCTGATTTCATTACAGCTTGTTTTGCTGTTCTAAATTGTTTACTTTTTGCTCCTCTATAACCTTTAGCCAGTTTAAGAACTCGCTTACGTCTCTTTTTAGTGTGCATAGCACCTTTAACTCTTGCCATTTTTAATTCCTCCTACGAATAATCTTATAAGTATGGTAATAACTTCTTCATTACCTTAGCGTTTGATGGATCCATTACCTCTTGTTGTCTAAGATTTCTTTTCGTCTTAGGACTTTTCTTAGTTAAAATATGGCGTCTGTACGCTTTACTTCTTTTTAATTTGCCTGTACCTGTTTTTTTGAATCTCTTTGCTGCGCCACGGTGTGTTTTCATTTTTGGCATGGTGTTTCCTCCTTATGATTGTATTACTTATACAACTTATTTTGTCTTTTTAGGTGTCAAAAACATTGTCATGCTTCTGCCTTCCATTTTAGGGTATTTCTCTATGTCTGCTATTTCACTTAAGTCTTTTGCAAATTGCAGAAGAACAGTTCTTCCTGCACTAGTATGTGCTAATTCACGACCTCTGAAACGTACAGAAACTTTAACTTTATCACCTTTAGTCAAAAATTTATTTGCATTTTTCATTTTTGTATTAATGTCATGTTGTTCGATATTAGGTGATAATCTTACCTCTTTAACACTAATAACATTTTGCTTTTTCTTAGCTTCTTTTTCACGTTTTGTCTGCTCATATTTGAACTTACCAAAATCAATGATTTTACATACTGGTGGTTTTGCCTTTGGCGCAACCTTCACTAAGTCAAGTCCTTCTTCTGTAGCAATTCTTTGAGCTTCCTTTGAAGTAAGTATTCCTAATTGTTCACCTTTTGATCCAATTACACGTACTTCCCTATCTCTGATCTGCTCATTAATATTATAGTCGCTAATCGTTAAACACCTCCTGGTATTAAATAAATAAACATTTTCCGAAAGTCTAAATAACTTTCCTATACATATTTCTATACAAAGCAAAAATGGATAGTCTCCTATCCACTCTAAATAATAAACAACATAACCAAATCTATGCATCCGTTTAATATTATACCCAAGCACTTATCTGCCCTAAGGTGAGAGTGGAAATTACTCTACTTTGTTTTAACCGAAATTAATCATAACACGATTGCCTAGTTGTGTCAATAGCTTTTAAACTATTTTAGTTTAATACCTTTATCTGTTTGTTCAGCTTTATTAGCTTTCATAAGACGGCCTAGCGCACGTTTAAAAGCACGTTTACTCATGCCTAATTCTCTATTAATCACTTCTTTTTGTGATTTATCATTAATAGGTAAAAATCCATCGTTATTGTTTAAGGCTTCAAACAACTCTTCTTCATCATCCTCCATCTGAGTAAAACCGCCATCTCTTAATGTTAAATCGATTTTTCCATCTTGTTGCACTTTAGCAATTTTAAAAGTTATTTCATCTCCTACTTGATAGTGCTTCGTAACTTCTTTTATTGGAATAAGTCCCTGATACTTGCCTTCAACAGCTACAAAAATACCTATCTCTTTATGTACATTATAGATAATACCTTTAGTTTTTGTTCCTGGTTGAAGATCATGACTAAGACTAAGCAACTTACTTATTCTCATTGTCGCACATAGTCTCTCCGATTTATCTACATATAGTGCAACCAAACAACTTTGTCCATCCCTCACTGTTCCTATTTGTTCTTTAAAAGGCAAGAACAAATCTTTCATTAATCCCCAATCAAGAAACGCACCAATTTTAGTTACTTGAGCAACTTTTAGTTCTTTGAATTCTCCCATGAGAATTTTAGGTGTTTTAGTGGTACATACATATCTATCTTCCGAATCTTTATATACGAACACCTCAAGATGATCACTTATATCTGCATTATTTGGTGCTTCGTTTTTAGGAAGTAAAATACTATCTCTTTCAGTATCATTAAAGTCCTTTAAATACAATCCAAAATCCATTTTCTTAACTACTTCTAGTGTTTGTTTTTCGCCTAATCTTATCATTTTCTACCTAACCTTTTCATTATCTTGATATTTAATCACTCTGTTTTTGCCTACTTCTTTGGCCTGATACAAAGCTTTATCACTTCTACTAAATAATTTTTCAAAATTATCCTCTTCTAAACACAAAGTATATCCTATATAATTCTCACTGAATCTCGATTCTCTTTCTTATCTTCATATAACACATGATCTACTTTTGCAAGAAAAGTTTTTAATGTATCTTCTGAAGTATATGTTGTTACGTTGACACTAACAGTCATCTGAATTTCTTTACCTTCCCATACTATGATTGTATTTTTAACTTCAGTACGTAATCTTTCACCTAGTTTTAAAGCTGTATCTATATCTAGTTCAGGAAATACTATAATAAATTCTTCCCCTCCCCATCTAGCACAAACATCAGTATCTCTTGTAAGTGTCTTAAATATTTCTGAAAGAACATGAATGACTTTATCTCCACAGTCATAACCATACTTTACATTAATCTTATTAATGTAATCAACATCAACTAATAAGGCTGAAAAAGATAAATGCTTTTCATAATAAATCAATATGAGTTCCTTTAAACGCTTTAATACATATTGTCGATTGTATAACCCTGAAAGCGAATCTCTTAGAGATAAGTCTATCAACTCTTCTCGTATAGTACTCACTAACCCTTTCTTAGAAACATTTGCAGCATTTCTTTGACTTGGTTGTGTCATCACAATAATGTACTTAATACAGTCATTAATATCTTTAACTGAAGAAACAGTAATCTCATACCAAATCTTCTCTCCATTTTTATCAACAATTCTAAAGTCTTTTCTAAACGACGGAATTTTACTTTTAATCACATTACTGTATAGATTTACAAATGCATGTTGTTGTTCTTCTTCGATAAGTGCTTGAAATGGCAAGTCTTTTAATTCATAATCACTATACTTCACATTTTTTGTAAAGCTTTCATTAGATAAAAAACAGGTTCCATCAGTTCTAAGTAAAGAAATACCAATAGGTGCATCTCCAAAAAGTCTGTAGAATTTTTCATCATTTAACCTTGTAGAGTAGTCTCGTTGATTATCAAACGACATATCAATGCACACACCAATTGCTTCTGTAATAACCCCTTCGTTATCATAGGAACAATCTAACCTGCAATTAAGTTTTTTTATCTGATTTTTACCACATTTTATGCGTATCAAAACATCAAAGTTTTCTTTACATGCCTTAATATTATATGTAAAGTTTTCTTCAATCTCCTGTAAGTCTTCATCAACAATGATTGATTTTATTATACTTAAGTTAATATCTTGTTCTCTCATTTCAACTAAAGCAAACATACCTACAGACCACTTCACTTCTTGTGGTTTAGCGCTATTCCAAACAAAAGTTCCACAACCTAATAATTTTTCTTGTTTTAATTGTATTTCATTTTGTTTATTCATCTTCCCCCCCTAGCAACTACTCATATATTAACTTTTCGCAGGATAAATACGCTGATTTGGTTGGTGTTATATTCATAGCTTTAGCATTATTAAGATTTTTCCACGTATTAACTGGTAAAATACTTTCAATTTTTCGATTCAGCGACTCTATCGTACCATTGTAAAGATATTCTTCCGCTCCACATATAACACCTGCAGTATTATGCCACCACGCTGTTTGAAATAAAATATCTCGTTTGGCAATTAATTCTGCTAATCTATATTCCTCTTCTTGATCCGAGGCTTTTAATTGATTATTTGCTGGACCCCAAATATATTTACATTTAAGTTGTGAAATAGTCTCATCATGGAAAATTCCACCTATGGCACAAGGACAAACAATATCTACTTTCATCGTGTATGCTTCATCAACATTCACTCTCTCAATGTTTTTATCTGGATATTTGTTAATAATATCATTACAAGATGACTCTTTAATATCTGCTACATATAGTTTTACATCCTCTTGCAAAAGATAATCACACATATGATATCCTACTGAACCTAATCCTATAACAACGATTGATTTACCATCTAAGCTTTCGGTTCCTTCCTTGAACCTAACCGCTTGTTTCATAGAGAGATAGGTTCCATACGCTGTAGGTTTTCCTGTTTCACCTGTTTTTGCTTTTGTTCCTCCTGTAAACTGTACAGAATATCCTTGTTCATGCATAACATCTGACATTTTTGTGGGAAAATTCATATCCGGTCCTGTCATATCTTTAGTGCTATTAAGTGCAAACCCAAGAAATCCCATGACTTCCATATTATCTAAATCAAGTTCCTTCATCTGTACTGTAGCTTTACAACCACCAAAAGGCAAATCTCCAGCTATATTTTTAAAACTCATTCCTCGACCTAGATTCAATCCATCAATAATTACTTCTAATTCTTCTTCCTCTGGAAAATGACGTCTGATTCCTCCTGCCATAACTGCTCTGCTTTTATTATGTAATCCAAATTTTCTACTATGTTCATGCATCAAAAATCTAATATCATGTTTACTATTATAAAATCCATCTATTCCAAAGTGTTTTCCTTTTCTAATCAATTCTAATATTTGGTCAAGATAATCTTGCAAATCATATTTCTTATAAAGTTCTCGAACCTCTAGTGTATTTAGGTATCTTGCATTATCTGTAAAAATACCATCAATGCAAAAAGTTTTATTATATTGACTAAAATCAAATGTAGGTTCCCAATCCTTAGCCGCAAAAAGTCTAAACTTATCTGTTCTAAAATCATATCTGATTTTTAGTGTTGTTAATCCTTCTTCTTTAATTGGTGTGAACAAACTTTTTATGTTAGTTTTATGTGTCATGTTAACTCCCTTCAGTTCCTAATAATTTTGTCATATGGTTAAAGTGTCAAAACTACATAGTTGAACTTTCCACCACTATATGTATGCTTGGAGGCTTCAACCGAGTACTACATATAGTGGTGGAATTAGAGAAACTTAGTTTTGACACCTTAACCATCATATACCTCTTTATTATACACTTTATGGAACTAATTAACCACTCCTATTTATTCTAATACCCCCCCTGTGTTTGTACATTTTGCTAAACTCTTTTTTTAAAAAAAATTCTACATTTCTATATTATGTGGTAAACTATAGAAATATATAATGTTTAAGATGATAAAACTACATAATTGAACCTTCTAGAATTAGAGAAACATAGTTTTAGCACCATAACAATTAATAATTAAATAAAAGTCATACAAGTTAGGGTTAATATGATTAATATAGTAGACAGGGTTAATATGGTTAACATATCAGAAATTATTTCACAAAAATCAATAAAAATATACTTTCAGGTTATTCTTTCACCAATGGAATCAACTTCCTTTAGTGTTGAGGGTTTTGTTCGTGGAATCGATCCTGAAACTGGTGATATAATATCTCCTTACTTACTATTTCAAGCCGCAAAAGATGCGAATCTTCAGACTGAGTTAGAAAAACTATGTATTGAAAGCACATTTAAACGATTCAAAAACTTTTATGATACTAATCCTAAAGCTATTCTATATGTTAATATAGGGAAATCTTTTTTTAATGAAATTATTGAAACAAACTTTATTTCTAAAGCAGCAAAACAAGTTGGAATTCCAAGACGAAATATAGTAATAGATATTAGCAATTTGATGATTGATAACGAAGATAATGTTCTTGCCCAAAAACTCGTTTCATATTTACGGAAAAAAGGTTTTTATATTTCAATAGATGATATTGGAAAAAATTATAATAATATTGACAGAATTATATATTTTAATCCTGATGTTATTAAAATCAACCATCAAATGTTAAATAAATTAAAAAATACTGGTTATCGCAATTTAATGATTGATTATATTACTGAAATTGCTCATAAAATGGGGATTCTAGTAATATCAACAGGTGTTGAATCAAAAGAAGATATTATCTCTGCAATGGCATCAGGAGCTCAAATGATTCAAGGCTATTATGTTTCCGAACTAGTCGAATTTGAATATACTGAAATTCTTGAGATTATTAATAATTTTGATAGAAGTCCTATATATGATATAGTAGAGGCTCAATACCAAGGTAGTGAACGTCAAGCAATTACAAATGTTGTTGCATTCATTAATAAATTAAGATCTAAACTAAACAACTTTAACATAGACCATCTTAAAGAATTTGCTATTTCACTTTTACAGAAGCATTCCTTTATCGAAAGTGGCTATCTTCTGAATATAGATGGTACACAAATAAGCGATTCTTTTGTGAATAAATCAACTTTTTTAGATAGAAATAAAGAATTATTCAATCTCTATCCTAAGGGAACAAGTCATGTTGACGAAGATCTATTTATACGTTTGCAACACGAACTTCTAAGCGATTGGATTACACGACCGTTTCGTTCAAAACTAACTAATGAGGTATGTGTTTCTGCAGCATTTAAGCTCAAACTAGACGATGGTTTATACTATATTGCTGTTCTAAATATTGATTACACTAAATTTGATTTTAATAAAGAAAAAATAAACCTATCAATAAAATGATAGGTTTATTTTTATTTTCTATTATTGTTAAGTTAGCAAATACTTACTAACCACTAATAACAGTACCTGAATTACCTTGTATTGCTTCACCTAATTTAGATGGACTTGTAATAATCGCTTTATTACCTGATCCTTCAACAAAATTAATACAAGCTTCTATTTTAGGCAACATACTACCTTTACCAAATTGACTATCAAGCATAAGTGTTTTAGCACGATTAACCGTCATATCTTTTATAATCTCTTCATTCGGAAGCGCAAAGTTAGTGCATACATAGTCAACTGCAGTTGAAACTATAAACACATCTGCACCTAACTTTTTAGCTAACATGCTAGATGCATGGTCTTTATCAATAACCGCATTAACACCTTCTAAATATCCTTGTTGGTTTTTAATAACAGGAATACCGCCACCTCCAGCTGCAATAACTACGTGATTAGCATCAATCAAACTTTTAACCGCTTCGATTTCCACAATTTCTACAGGTTTTGGTGAAGGAACTACTCTTCTATATCCTCTTCCTGAATCTTCCACCATATTCCAATTCGGATGTTGAACTTTTATTACTTCTAGCTGCTCCTTAGTATAAAAAGTTCCAACAGGTTTTGATGGTTGTTTAAATGCAGTATCATTAGAATCAACCTCAACTTGAGTAACAATTGTAACTGCCTTTTTATTAAGACCTTGTTTCTTAAGTTCATTTTGCATTGCTTGTTGTATCTGATACCCAATCGCTCCTTGAGTGTCTGCATCAATATTAACAAGTGGTACTGGATGCATATGTTCTACTTCTTCAGCGATTTCCGATCGTCGCATGATAAAACCAACCTGTGGTCCATTGCCATGAGTTATAACTACGTTATAATCCATTTTTACTAATTTCACAATATTTTCAACTGTTTCACATACTGCTTTATATTGATCCTCTACAAACTGATGTTCCTTGTCAAGAATCAAAGAATTTCCACCAATTGCAATTACTACTAACGGTTTATTCGCCATTGTCATATTATCCCTTTCTATCTTCCACCCATTGTTAACTGCATAACAGCTTTTGAAGTGTGAATTCTATTTTCTGCTTCGTCGTACACAACTGAGCGAGGTCCGTCAATAACGCTGTCTTCAACTTCGTTGCCACGATCTGCAGGTAAAGCGTGCATATATTTAACATCTTTATTAGCTAAACTCATCATCTCTTCTGTACATTTCCAACCTTTGTAACTCTCAAGTAAATCATCAATAACTTCATCACTTTTATTATTAACCCAGCTACCCCAGTTTTTAGGTATAACTACGTCCGCATCTTTAAATGCTTCTTCCATGTTATGAGTAATTTTAAAGCTACCTCCATTATCACTAGCATTTTGCTTGGCTTGCTCAATTGCCCAATCTGGTAAATCGTAGCCTTCTGGATATGCTAATGTTACATCCATGCCAAATCTTGGGAATAATAACGCTTGAGTCAAAGGAACACTTATAGGCTTTTTATGGCTTTTTGCATATGCCCATATAATTGATACTTTAAGGTTTTTCATAGTATCAGTTTTTTCTTTGATTGTCATTAAGTCTGCAATACCTTGCATTGGATGATATAAGTCACATTGAAGGTTCATAATAGGCACTGTAGAGTGTTTAGCCATGTCACGTAGATATTTGTTTCCTACTTCCCAGAAACAGTTACGACAAGCTATAGCATGTCCATATCTTGACAAAATAACAGCTGTATCTTTAGCAACTTCACCGTGACTAATTTGCATTGTTGAAGTATCAAGGAAGTTAGCATGTCCACCCATTTGTGCAAATCCTGCTTCCATTGAGTTTCTTGTTCTTGTTGATTGCTCAAAGAACATTAAGAACATAGTTTGATATTCTAAATACGGTGTTGGAACTCCCATTGCGAATTTTTTCTTAAGTTCAAAAGATACATCAAGTAATGTTTCAATCTCTTCTTTTGACCATTCTTGCAAAGTGATAAAATGTTTTCCTCTAAAATTTGTTTTCATACATCCTCCTATAAA
>JAOZKH010000009.1:15087-25802 GCA_029935405.1 Vallitaleaceae bacterium
TTCATCTTTCCAAGTTTTTTCATTTGGTGCGTGAGCTTCATCTTCATGTCCAGGGCCAAATCCAATACAAGGAATGTTAAATCTACCCATAATAGAAACACCATTTGTTGAAAAGGTCCATTTGTCTGTTAATGGTTTCTTATTAAATAATTTTTTGTAGCCTTCTTGTAATGTACGAGTTGCAACATGATCTTCAGGTATTACCCATGTAGGAAAATAGCATTTTGTCGGATAAACCAACCCTGTATAAGCTTCTCGTTTGTAATCATATAATAAAACTTTTGCTCCTGCAGTTTTAACTGATTGAAGTTCTTCTATTTCCTTAATTGCACCTTCCCAAGTCTCACCATGAGTTAAACGGCGATCAATTGAAATTGCACAACTATCTGCAACCGCACATCTTGAAGGTGATGTATGGAAGATTTCTGAAACTGTTAACGTTCCTTTTCCTAAGAATTTATCAAAATGCAATTTTTCATGTAATTGTTCTAATTCCATTAAAATCGGAGCCATTTTATAAATCGCATTCACTCCTCTTTCAGGTGCTGAACCATGACAACTTATTCCTGAAGTTTCTACACGAATTTCCATTCTTCCACGATGTCCACGATAAATATTTAATGAAGTCGGCTCAGTAATAACAACAAACTCAGGTTTAATATTATCTTTTTCAATAATGTATTGCCAACAAAGTCCGTCACAATCTTCTTCCATTACAGTTCCAGTTACATATACTGTTACGTCGTCAAGAAGATCAAGCTCTTTCATAATCTTTGCTCCATATACCATTGAAGCCATTCCACCTTCTTGATCAGAGCCACCTCTACCTATGATTACATTATCATCTTCAGAACCTTCATAAGGATCTACGTCCCAGTTATCCATATTTCCTACGCCAACTGTATCAATATGAGCATCCATAGCAATAATATGCGAACCGTTTCCTACTCGTCCAAGAATATTACCCATTGGATCAATTATTACTTCATCAAATCCAACTTTTTCCATTTCTTCTTTAATGCGAAGCACAACTTTTTCTTCATCACAGCTTTCACTAGGAATTCTAATCATATCTCTTAAGAAATCTGACATATCCTGTCTATAAGCTTTTGCTAATTCATTAACTTTATTATAATCCAATTTATTTCCTCCTATATTTTTTTTACTATAAATCTTTTCTCATAGCCTTAATTTGCACGTCTATTTCCTCAATTTTGTTATACTCATTATCCCAAAAAGACATATCTTTCATTGTATCAAGATATTCTTTTTTGTAACCAAAAGGTATCCAGTCTTTTTCCTTTTGATCAAATAATTGTTGTTTACGTTCTGGAGTTCTAAAGTCAAAAATCCTATTAGTGTCAGCTTCCATAAACACATCTCCAAACCAACGCTTAAGTACATTATGACTAGTCTCTAAGCTACGTTTATCAAGTTCTTCAAGTACTGAATCATATCTGTTAAATCCATCAGTAGCTATCGTAAGCACATTATCATCAACTCCTAAGTTAAGATGTTTAGCCATTTTAATAGCTCCAAGAATATTACAAATTCCAGATACACCAAACAATGGAATCATTTGCTTAGCAATTTCAGGATCTACTCCTGATTCAACAAGAATATCTGTTCCATCATGTATGATTTTAAGTCCTTTCACACAATCTTCATCTTCTATAAGTACAACAAAATCTGTTGTAATAACATTATGAATTAGTGTACACATCTTGTCACCAATACCTTCGATTCTATGCTGTCCTCTACCACCATTAGAAAGAGTTGAGCACTCATATGGTTCTAATGCTGCGATTTTTGCTTCTGGAAACACTGCTTTTATTTGATCTCCAGCTGCAAGTGTTCCAGCTGAGCCAGGTGCAGAAGTAAAACAAGCAATACGCCCATTACCAATGCCTTTAACTGCTTCAATCGCAGAATTACCTGTAACGTGACGATGAAATCTGTAATTAGGTAATAATTCAAATTGTGCTAATGAGTGATTCTCTGGATTTTTCATCAATTCATAGGTTCTCTCAAGAGTAAGTATGACATCTGACTCTGTCCCAGGTGTTAAATCAAGTTTTGCTCCATATCTAGAAATATTTTCATATCTTTCTTTACTCATATTATCTGGCATAATAACAATAGCATCATAACCCATCAAATTACAAATATATGATACTCCAATTCCAAAGTTTCCTGTACTAGGTCCAAGAATTGTTTTCTCACCGGGTAATATATCTCCATGTACACATCCTTCAATTAAAGTCGAATATGCAGGCCCAACCTTGTGTGAACCTGAAGGAAAATAACTTCCAAGCATAACAACAATATTAGCATCTATTCCTGTTAATTCTTTAGGTAATACGATTTTATTCACTTCATTATTTTCATTTCTCCAGTTAATATTAAAAAGATTATGTTTATCAAATTCATCCTCTTTAGCTTTTACTGCTTTTGCTTTTGTTTCTTCATCCATCTTACTTGGATGTAACATTTCTTCATATGTAGGTCCATAGGGAATACTACGATTTTCCATTTTTATTCATCCTTTCTACTATTAAGTTTAGTTGCTCCATATTCGGCTCAACAGGTGTTGGTATTTCCACATTTATTAAAGCACCTTTTGTATCTTTAAGTCCATTACCGGTATTGATGATCACTACTGATTCATCACCTTTTATTATCCCTTCTTTCAAAGCTTTTATATAACCAGCGACGGAAGCTGATGAGGCAGGTTCAGCAAAAACACCTTCGTATTTACCAAGAAGTAATTTACCTTCTGATATTTCTGTGTCTGTTACTGCCACATATTTTCCATTACTGTTAATGATTGCATTCATCCCTTTAACAGGATTTCTAGGAATTCCTACAGCTATTGAATCTGCAATAGTGTTTTCATCCATGATTTTCATTTCTTCCCCTGTTCTAAAGGCTTCTTCAAATGGATTACATCCACTTGCCTGTACTCCAAGAATTTTTGGTATTCTATCAATTAATCCAATTTGCTTAAAGTCATATAAACCTTTATATACTCCACCAACACTACATCCGTCGCCAACACTGACTACAATCCAGTCCGGTACGTTAAAATCAAGATCCTCGCATATTTCATATACAACAGTCTTCTTACCTTCTACAAGATACGGATTAATAGCTGCATTACGATTATAGTAACCATACGTATCGATGGCTAATTTTGACATATCATATGCCTTTTTATAATCGCCTTGAACTTTTACCACATTAGATCCATATACAATCAGCTGTGCCAACTTTCCATCAGGAACTCTTTCTGGCACAAATATCAATGTATTAACTCCTGCTTTAGCTGCGTTTCCTGCCAATGAAGAAGCTGCATTTCCTGTTGATGAGCAACAGATAGTTTTTATGTCTTCCTCTAATGCTTTTGCAACTGCAATAATTGACGCTCTGTCTTTAAGTGATCCTGTAGGATTTAATCCATCATCTTTAATATAAAACTCCTTAACACCTAAAAACTCACTAAGTCTATTCGCTTTATATAACGGTGTATTTCCAACTTTTAACATTTCTTTATCTGGAATATCTTTAACAGGCAGAAGATGTATATATCTCCATATACTTTTATCTTCATTTTTAGCTAGTGTTTCTTTTGTAAGATAGTTTTTGATTTTTTTGTAATCATATTGTACATCCAAAATACCCTTCTCACCACAAATAGGGCAAGTAGTAAAATCAGAGTCCTGTTTCATAGATGAAATACTAAATTCTTCTTCGCATAGGGTACATTTAAACCCTGTATATAAATGTTCCATGAATCACTCCTCCACTTCTACAAATTTAAATTCATTTACATCAAACAATCCAATATCTGTCACCTTTAATTCTGGAATAACCGGAAGTGCTAAAAATGACAAAGTCATAACAGGATCTATTCCCTCAGGAACACCCATTTTTCTTGTTGTTAATTCAATATTTCTAAGTTGTTCAACAACTGTTTTTACAGGCGCATCTGTCATTATTCCTGCAACTTCTAATTGCAGATTATTTATTACTTTACCTTCAGATGCAACGCATATGCCTCCAGTCATATTTTCTAATTCTTTAACACATACTCTCATATCTTCATCATTATCACCAATTACAATAATATTGTGAGAGTCATGGGCAATCGTTAATCCTACTGCTCCATTTTTCAGCCCAAAACCTTCAACAAGTCCCATGCCTACGTTTCCCGTTTTTTTGTGTCTTTCAATAACCGCTAATTTCAGTATATCAACTTTTGGATTGTTGCTAAATTGTCCCTTTTCTACATCTACTTTTCTAATAGCTTTTTTTGTATTGATGCTTTCATGTTGCAAACAAATAACTTTAACATATTCACTTTTTAATTCCATGGCAAAATCTAAAACCTTATCATTTTTAATATGTATGGTATCTAAAACTTTTTTATCCTTTAATATTAATTGTTCAATGACTGATTCTCCGTCTTTACCAACGAGAACTCCGTTTTTGTATACGTCTTTAACCTTGAAACTTTTTAAATCTTTTAATATAACTAAGTCACTATCATAACCCGGTGCAATTGCACCCTTATGTTTAAGTCCATAACAGGTTGCAATATTAATAGTTGCCATTTGAATCGCAACAACTGGATCAACTCCATTTTCAATTGCCAGTCTAACATTATAATCAATATGTCCTTCTTTAACAATATCAGTTAAATGTTTATCGTCTGTACAAAACATTAACCATCTTGAATTCATAGGTGATACACCACGACATAGTTCTTCAACATTTCTAGTTGCTGAACCTTCTCTTAGATGTATATACATACCTTTTGAAACCTTTTCTTGTAATTCTCTAAAGTCTACACATTCATGATCTGTCATCACTCCAGATACAATGTATGCGTTTAGTTCCTTGCCTGAAACTCCAGGTGCATGTCCATCAATAGGTTTATCTTTAAATCCTAGTAGTTTTTCATGTACACTTTCATTACCAAAAGAAACTCCTGGATAATTCATCATTTCCCCAAGTCCAAGTACATTCTCTTCTTCTTTGAGTATTAATAAATCTTCTTGTAATAATATAGCGCCAGCGTTTTCAAAATCAGTACTTGGAACACAAGACGGCATCATTATAAAAACATCAAGAGGCGTTTTTGTAGATGCATTTAACATATAACTTATACCATCTAGTCCACAAACATTAGCTATTTCATGTGGATCAGCCACAACCGAAGTAGTTCCTTTTGGCAGTATCGCTCTAGCAAATCCTGGTGGTGTCATCATTGAAGATTCAATATGTACATGTCCATCAATTAGTCCTGGTGCAGCATAATAGCCTTCATAATCTACTTCTTGCTCACCTCTGTAATCACCAATTCCAAGTATAATACCATTTCCAATTCCAATATCACCTTTTTCAACAGTTCCGGTAAATACATTAACAATCTTTAGATTTTTAAGAACTAAATCTACTTTCTTGTTTCCGCTAGCCATTTTAACTAACTTCTGTCTCATCTTAAGTTGTTCGTTCATACATTTCTCCTCTCTCAAACGATATTCCCTAAATTCTAAAACCTTGGAGGAGTTATCGTCGTAACAAACTCTAAATCTTTATTTCCTGTATTAATTATTTGATGCGGCACGCTAGCAAAGTAATAAATGCTATCTCCTTCTTCTAAGTTATATTTATCAATTCCAATTATTATTTCCATCTGTCCTTTAAGAACAAGAGTCACTTCTTCACCCTTATGTGCTAATGGTTCTTCACAAGTTGAAGCACCACTTTCTAATCTAGCAAAAAACATTTCCATCTGTCTATTAAGGTCAGGTGTTAGCAATTCATATTCTAAATGCGAATTAGTAAACTTTAATTTTTGACGTTGTGATTTTTTAACAACAATATTATTGTTTTGCTCATCAATAAAAAAGTTAAAAACTGGCACCTCTAAAGCTTGTGATATCTTTCTTAAAGAAGTAATAGAAGGTTCTGTCTGATTACGCTCCACTTGTGAAATAAACCCAGAAGTCAATCCAGTTTTTTCTGCCATGTCTTTAATACTCATTTGCTTTTCTAGACGTTTTTCACGAATTTTAGCACCCAAGTCTGACATTTAATTACCTCCTGCCATTTGTATAAACGATTTAAGTAAACTTAACGAACAGTTCTTTCTATAGTTTGCATTAGAACGTTGATCATCAATAGGTTGAATTAATTGACTATACTCATCAATAATATCTTCCATTGATTTTTCGCTATTAAGAGATTGTAGTAATTGTCTCTCTAGTTCATGATTTCTAACTATAGTTTTATAAACTGCTCCAAAAGCAATTCTAACATCTTTAATCGTACCTTTTTCATCTGCATTATATAAACCTACAAATGATAATTTACTTATAGCATCCGAACGTCTTCCACCAACTTTTTCATAATAAAATCCTGTATAATCAATATTTTTTAATATTATTTCCTTAATTATTTCATTACTTTTTCTTGTTGTTTTTCCAGGACCAGTAATAAATTCAAATATTGAAATCTCTCTTATTCCTTCAACACTTTCAAGAACAATCACTGTATCATATACATATAATATAGGTAATGTATCCCCTGCTGGAGAAGCATTTCCCACATTTCCGCCAATAGTGCCTACATGTCGAATTGCTGGAGAAGCCATTTCTCTTACTGCTGCTTTTAACGGTTCGAAAATAAGAGGTGAATTAAGTAGTTCTTCAAGTTTTGTTCCAGCACCAATATGTAAACCGCTTTCGTCTTCTCTAATATAAGAAAGTTCATTAAGTTGAAAAATATTAATACTGTTTCCTTCTACTCTTGGAATTAATCCTGACCAATTTCTGTTTTTGACCATTACATCAGTTCCACCTGCAATAATTGTTAATTTTTCATCCTGTAACGCATCTAGTGTATGTTTGTAATCTTTTGGAAGTATTACCATAAGTCATCCTCCCTTCTACTGACTGCAATAATTGCATCAATTATCATGTTATAACCTGTACAACGACACAAATTACCTGCCAAACCATCTTTGATTTCTTCTTCCGTAGGTTTAGCGTTTTTGTTTAATAATGATTCTGTAGCAATAATCATTCCAGGAGTACAATAACCACATTGCACTGCACCATGATCCATAAAAGACTGTTCAATAGCTTTATATTTTTTGGTAGTTGAGAATCCTTCAATAGTCATTACTCTTTGATTAACAACATTTGCCATCGGCAACAAGCATGAATTTACAATTTCGTCATTAAAAAGAATTGCACAGGCACCACATTCACCTTCGCCACATCCCTCTTTCGATCCAAATAATCCAAAGTCATCACGTAGAACATCTAATAATCTTTTATTTAAATCACCTTCAAATTCAACTTTTTTTTCGTTTAAAATAAATTCTACTCTACTCATTATTCATCAACTCCATTATATATTCCGGCGTTACCGGTATCTTATAAACATTTTTCCCTATAGCATTTTCAATTGCAAGAGCTACAGCCGGTGCTCCACCAATAAGGGTTAGTTCTCCTGCACCTTTTGCTCCATAAGGTCCAAGTGCAAAAGGATTATTCATTAAATGCGTTTCCATCTTTGCACTATCTTTAGCAGTAGGTATAATATAATCTGTTACACTTTTCTGTTGAATCTTACCATCTTTGTGATTCATAACTTCAAGCATTCCATATCCTATTCCCTGCAATAAGCCACCATCACATTGACCCATAATTATTCTTTCATCAATTGCTTTACCAATATCATAAACAGACCAAGTACCAACAAGATTCACCTGATATGTGACTTTTGATACTTCAACTTCAACAATATTAACTCCCCATGAGTATGCTGGATATGCATCTCCTATCAAAGTTTCATCATCCCATTTAACATAGTCAGGTTGCTTATAGTTAGTTTCAATGAGTTGTTCTTCATTGTCTTTCCATTGCTTTTTAAGTTTTTTAGTAGCTTCGAGTACAAGTCCTCCAACAATCATCATTGTTCTAGATGCAACTGTAGGTCCTGAATCCGGCACATAATCTGTATCTGGATCATCTAGTGTTACCTGCTCAAATGGTATCTCAAGCTCATGAGCTACTAGTTTTCGCATTGTTGTTTTGATTCCTTGACCCATATCAACACTAGCAATCAAAATTGTAACTTGATTATTTGCATCTTTTGCAAGTCTAACAACTGCTTTGATATGTTTTTGCTCACCACTACCTGTAAATCCACAGCCATGTAAGAACCAACTCATTCCAACACCTCTATAAACATCATCTTTAGAATATCCTTTTACTGAATTTCCTGCGTTAATCAGTTTTTCATATTTAGTAGTTTTACTTTCATAATTAGATATATCCATAGCCTTTTTAATCATATCTGGCATAATTACCGTATCTCTAAAAGTACCACTAGTTGATGTTGTATCACCTTGTTTAACCAAATATTTCTTACGTAGTTTTAAAGGATTAATACTCAAAGTTTTTGCGATGTGTTGAATGAACATTTCAACGGAAAATATCATCTGTGGTGCACCAAATCCTCTAAACGCTCCTGTTGGAACGGTGTTTGTTCTAAATACATCACCAGTAACAATCATATTGTCAAAAGCATATGCACCACTAGCAGCTAACATCGCTCTTTGCAATACTACTCCAGATAATCCTTTATATGCCCCGCCATCAATTGAAACCTTTGCCATTACCTGCTTAATATCGCCTTCTTTAGTTACTAAAGTTTTTAATTCAATTGTTGCAGGATGTCTTTTTGTACTAAATTCCATATCTTCAGTTCTCTCATAAATCAAACTTATTGGAATTTTTAGTTTATTAACTGCCACTGCTAATTGACAGGCAAGTAATGAAGGAAATTCTTCTTTACCTCCAAAAGCACCACCTACTGGTGCTTGTTTAACTTTTACTTTACTATTTTTTTCTTCTTCTTCTGGTTCAATTCCCAAAATCGATAAAACAGCATTTTTAATATAATAAGGACACTGCATAGCGCCTAGCATACTAACTTTATTATTTTCAAAATAACCAATCATGCCCTGTGGCTCTATATAAACATGTTCCTGATAACCCATATCATAAGTACCTTCTATCAGTTTCAAATCATCTGATTCCTTGTACTTAGGGTCACCTTTATTAAAGTCGTAATGAATTACCGCATCTTTATATTCAAATTCAGGTGTATCTTCTTCATAAGTTACAGAAATCCCATCCATTATCTTTAATATTTCAGTTTTATCTTTACCAATAACCAAACAAATAGGTTCACCGTAATAACTAACCTTGTTTTCAACAAAGACAGGCATGTCATCAAATATTATCTTAACAAAATTTTTGCCTGGAATATCACTTGCATCAACTATATAATAGTCCTTCGGTAAATTTGGATATGTTATCTTTTTAATTGTACCTTTAATAATATTAGCTCTAAAGGTTTTTGCATGATACATGTCCGGGAGTTTAATATCTCCAACATAGGCTTCTTTACCAGATATTTTGGAAATATTATCAACCTTATTAATTGATATACTAATATCTTTCATTGGTTCACACACCTTTACTAATTGCTTTTACTGGACATTTTGATATACATAATTCACAACCAAAACATTTATCTTTATCCATTACCACTAATTCATCAATAGTTATTGCAAAATATGGGCAAATTTTCTCACACAGCTTACACAATGTACAAGTATCATGATCAACAACAGGTACCTTTGGCTCAAAACTAATAGATTTATCAAGTGTTATTCCTTGTATTTCTTCAACACTTTCAAAACCATACTTTTCAAGCGCTTTTGGCATATCTGCAATTATCTTACCATATAAATCTTTACCTTTTAATAAAGCTGAGCTTAACATTTGAACACCACTTGCTCCTGCAAGTAAAAACTCTATAACATCATCAGCCGTCTTAACACCACCAACACCAAGAACTGTAAAGTCAGGCATTGCTTGTTTAATAAGATATACAAATGCTAATGCAAGGTTTTTGATAGCAGGACCTGATGTCCATGCAAAACCATCTGCATTACCATATACAATACTTCTAGTTTTAATATCAATATTCATTGTTGGTCCTAATGAATTAATAGCTGCAATACCAGTAGCTCCAGCTTCTCTAACCGCCTTAGCAAAACCTACAGGATCTGGAATATGAGGACTTACTTTCATATAGATTGGTTTATCAGTTCCTCTTCTTATAGTTTTAACCGTTTCAGCAATAACTGATAAATCTTTACCAACATAATGAGTTGATATCTCAAAAGCATCTGCAAAAGGGTCTAATAACGGAATCAGTAATGCCATATCTTCTTTTGTATATCCAACTGATATAATTCTAGGTACATCTGTAGGAAGTTTAGGAAGAATCTCCTCAATCCACATTTCATAAGGATATTCAGACCATAACTCTGAATTCATAACAAAATCTCTGTCACCATATATGCATGGTCTTGGAACAACAGCTGGCTTACTTGAAACTGTCTTTGTAACAATGGCGCCAATACCTTGCTTGTACAAATACTCCAATTTTTCTAAGTCACCTGACAATGGTCCTGATGCAGGCATTAATGGGTTCTTTAATACTAGTCCGTCAAATCTGGTTTCTAAATTCATTTACTCACCTTGCCTTTTCTATTATTTTTATTAGTTAATTATTTATTAAGTTAATTAATATCTGTTAATCTGTTAATCTGTTAATCTGTTAAT
>JAOZKH010000009.1:25902-42466 GCA_029935405.1 Vallitaleaceae bacterium
ATCTGTTAATCTGTTAATCTGTTAATCTGTTAATTAATTTTATTCCATAATTCCTGTGTTATTTCCTGTACATTTTGAAGTTCCTCTAAAACTGTTTCATATCTATCGTTATCTAAATCATAATCCTTAATTAATCTATTTCCCTTGCACCAAACATGTCGTGGTTTAAAGTTATGAAAAAGTCCAAAAACCAAATGTCCTAATGCATTTTCCTTATTCATCGGTGTATAAGGTGTATAGTCCACAATCATTAAATCGCTTTCAAAATTTGTTTTTAATTCACCAATATTTACAGGTAACATATTGTTAATATATTCATAACTATTTAAGATCATCTCGTGTAAATCTCCTAAGGAGTAGCCTGTCGGTGATTTAGTTTGATGATGCATTGCAAACAAAGTATTTCTAAATTCAGATGCGATATCACTTGTCATACCATCATTTCCGATAATACATTTAATATTATGTTTCTTAAACATTTGGTAATCGGCTAATCCAACACTATTATTCATATTAGAAGTGACATTCATTGCAATATAGCAGTTATTTTCTTCAATTAACTTTGCTTCATCTTCATTAATATGTATACAGTGTGCCAAAATAGATTTTTCGTTTAACAATCCAAATTCATAAAGACGTTGTACAATTCTTTTGTTGTATAACTTCATACAATCTTCCTGATCTTGAGCACTTTCTGCAACATGAATATGAATTGGTTTATCCTTAACAGCTTTCTTGACAGCTTTTAAAGATTCATCACTTAAACTCATAGATGCATGTAGGCCAAACAATGCAAACCTTGTTTCATTATTTGTGTTTCCATTTATAAAGTTCATGTTTTCTTCAATACATTGTTTAACATCATATCTATCGCTAGTCTCAAAGCAAAATCCACCACGAATACCTACGCGGTCACAAACACCTTTGCTAAGATTTAATAAACTATTAGTAATTTCACCACTTGCATGATGATCAATTATTGTTGTAACCCCACTTTTAGCAAAGTCAATACCGCTTGTGATTCCACTTAAATAAACTGTATTAAGATCTAGTTTATCATCTAACTTCCACCATAATTGATCAAGAATATCTTGAAAGTTTTTTGGATCAAATGGTACACTCATGCCTCGTGAAAAGGTTGAATAAATATGAGTATGACCTGCAATAAAATTTGGTAGTACTAATTGATTGGTTCCGTCAATCACTACAGTATCTAATAATCTCACTATCTTATCATTGTATTCATTAAACTCACTCATTGGTGCAACACGTATTATCTTAGAGTCAAAATGAATAAATCCATTTTCTATAAATATATGATAGTCATAAATTCTAACATTTGTAATAATATACTCTTTATTTGCTTTCCAAGACAAACTTTCCACTTCCTCCCAAAAATTCTCCTTTTTCTACTACGAATTTTCCCCTAGATATTGTTGATTCTACTTTTCCATTAACCACCATGCCATCATAAACAGTATAGTCACTAGCACTGTGTCCTGGTTCAATAATAGTTTGAATATTTGTATCGTAGATCATAAGGTCAGCATCTGCACCAATATTAATATGTCCTTTTGCTGGATATAATCCAAATGTTATTGCTGGATTAATCGTCATTGCATCAATACAAGACTCTCCGTATAATTTGTACATAATATCAAAAGAATGTTCTACAGAACCAATTCCCATAGGCATATCCTTTAGATACTTATTGTTCTTATTCTCTTTTGTAAAAGAACAATGGTCCGTCCCAATGCTGTATATATACTTAAAATTATTTTTCAATAATTCACTTTCGCTTTCGCTTCTAAGTGGCGGTGCCATTGTAAATAGTTTTCCATCTTCTTGTGAATACTTATCATTTGTAAGTGCAAAGTAGTGTGGGCAGCTTTCAACCAAAAATGATGTGTTGATTAATTCACTATACTGCTCTGTTAATTGCTTAAGTGTTTCGCCACTACTTAAATGGACCATATAACATTTGCCTTTTGTTTCTTTAACAAGTTTCGCTATATGTAGTGCTTCTTTCGTTTCAGCAACACTTGGCCTACTAATTGGCAAATCAGCTACTCTAAAATCAGCATTTAAGTTAATAAGGTCATCCTTTTCAATATGTGCCATTACTATATAATCACCTAGACTTGAATATTCTAATAATTCTTTGATTTCAGGATCATAAGTTCTTCTTCCACTATCAGAATATGTAGTAAAAAGCTTAATACTTTTTAAGTTATATAATTTCATTTTATCCACTATTTTATTGACTTCTTTAGGATTCATTACAGTTAAATGAAAGCTATAATCTATGCATGAGTTTGATGCTAATTCCTTACGTGAATTAAACGCATCATTTAAATCCTCACTTTTTGATATAGGATCTAAAAAATCAATAAAGGTAGTTATACCTCCGTAAGCTGCAGACTTTGAACCTGTTTCAAAGTCATCAACACTTTTTACTTTACCACCTAAAGCAAAATGCACATGTGGATCAATCAAACCTGGAATAACAAGTTTATTCGTAGCGTCATAAGTTTTTACCGCCGGATATATTTTATTATCTATCGCAGCAATTTTACCATTTAACACATAAGCATTCGTGTTTTCAAACATTCCATTTATATATGTTTTTCCATTAATGATTGCTAGATCATACATGCTTTCACCTCATTTTTATTATTTTTATCTTTGATTTTTTCAGAGTTAAGTCCCCCACTAATTCCCTAAAGTTTACTAAAATACGAGTTTAATTTCTGTTATAAGAAACCTCAATAATTTCTATATTTTTAAATCTATACTTATCAATAATTTGTTCAACAAAAGATTTTCTTACAGAAATATATAGTTTGGTAGTCTTAGACATATTATCTACCATCCAACTAATAATGCTATGAAAACCTTTATTATCAAGTTCTAATTGACCAACTTCATCAAGATAAATTGGGCTTACATTATTATTAATCATTTCTCTAAAGCTACTTTCGATATAAGTCATTGCTTCTTCATTGAAATAATATGGTCCAAGAACATCTCTTACCGGAGTAATCTTTTCTTTAGTAGCAAGAGGTTCAGTTTTTCTAGTTGATAACTGAAGATAGTCAAAACCTAGAACTTTATTTCCCTCCATATTTTTGATAGAAACAAAACCGTCACCTTTATGTCTTTCATAAAGACTAATCACTTTTGTGGTTTTTCCATCATGTATATTTCCCGTTACAATCGTTATCAATTTGCCACCTTGATTTCTGTATTTAATCACAAACATGTTTAAGTATCAAAACTAAGTTTTGATACTTAAACCATATATTTAAAGAAAATTAATTACTTTCTTTGGAAGAATCATCTCTTAAATGTTTGTGACCTTCTTTTTTATATTTTACTGTTAACATTTCTGCTGCAATAGCTACAGCTATTTCTTGTGGTGAACCACCACCTGTGTCTAATCCAATTGGAGAATAAAAATTGCTCAAATCTACATTATCACCGAATTCTTCATAAGTTACTTGTAGAAAATCTTCAAGTTTTTCTCTAGAACATAACATACCTATATATTTTGGTTCAAGTTTTTTATGAAGCACTTTATGCATGACATTATAATCATATTTATGTGAAGGTGTCATAATAACGGCATAACTGCCTTCCATCAAACCTTCTGTTTCAATAAATTCTGCATAATTCATCTTGACCTTACGGTCTGCTCCTACTATTTGTTCATAAACCTCTGGTCTGTTTTCAACAACTGTTACATGATAATCCATTGTCTTTAATACCTTTGTCAAGGCTTGTCCACAATGTCCTCCACCAAAAATAGTTACATATGCCGATGCTCCCACATATTCAAAGAATAGTTCCACAACGCCTCCACATATCATTGGTAAAGTTGTAGCATTTTCTACTACTTTTCCTTCATTAAGGACATATTTTTGTAGGCTACAACTATTGCTTTTTAGGAGTTCCTTACACTTTTCTCTTGCTGCATATTCAAGTGCACCTCCACCAACAGTACCAAAAGCTTCGCCATTAGCTGCAACAATCATTTTTTTGCCTACATCAACTGGGCTATCTCCCTTTTTAGAAACAACGGTTACCATCATAACTGGAATTTTATGTTCATTATATTCAAGTAATTTAGCGAATAGATTCATATCATTCTCCGATTCTATAATTTCTTATTCTATAATTTCTTGGACTTTAATATTTCTGTTAAAACTTTTTCTGAAGTAATTGGTAATGTGTCTATTCTAACTCCTACAGCGTTATATACTGCATTCGCAATCGCTGCAGGTGGTGTGTCTATACCAATTTCTCCTACAGATTTAGCGCCATATGGACCACTTTCTTCATAAGTATCTGCAAATTCAACTTGCATATTAGTAATCTCTTTACGAGTAGGAATTCTATAATTCATAAAGTTATTAGTAACTTGTGCACCCTTTGAATTAATTATTACCTCTTCATACATAGCCATTCCGATACCTTGTACTAAACCACCTTCAACTTGTCCAAGGGCAAGATGTGGATTAAGTGTTGTTCCACAGTCAACTACTGCAACATAATCAATTAATTCGATTTTACCTGTTAATGTATCAACTTCCACTTCTGCAAATCCTGCCATAAATGGTGGTGGTGACTTTTGACCTACAAAAGAACCATCTGCAATTAATTGCTTTTGATCTTCATTATATATTAAACGATTTCCTAAATCTGCTAGCGTTATTTCTTGACTACCATCTTTAGTTTTTATTAACAATCCTTCATAAGAAATTTCACTAATGTCAACACCAAAAGTATTTGCAGCTTCTTTAATTAATAACTCTTTCATTTTATCCCCTGCATTTTTAACAGCATTACCTGACACATAAGAAGTACTTGATGCATATGCACCTGTATCAAATGGTGTTAAATCTGTATCTGATGAATATACTATGATTTTATCAAGAGGAACGCTAAGAGCTTCTGCTGCAATTTGTGATAATACAGTATCAGAACCTTGTCCAATTTCTGTTGCTCCAATTAGTAGGTTGAAAAATCCATCATCGTTAAACTTTAGCACTGCACTAGCCATATCAATATGTGGAATACCTGAACCCTGCATTGCAATTGCCATACCTACACCACGAACTTTACGACCATTTGCAACTCTTGGATATTTTTCATTCCATTTCATTAGTTCAAGACCACGTTCAACACAATAATCAAGTTTACAACTTTCCATAAACATTGCCGTACCTTCAGTACCTTCACCCATTATTTCAAAAATTGGTGATGTTTCTCCTAGTCCGATCATGTTCTTTTGTCTAAATTTAACAGGATCAAATTCAAGTTTTTCACATAATAAGTCAATACATGACTCAACTGCAAAGTTTCCTTGAATAGCTCCATAACCTCTATATGCGCCACCTGGCGTATGGTTTGTATAAACGATATCTCCTGTAAAACGAACAGAATCAACTTTATTATACATTGGAAGTACTTTTGAGCCAGCTACCATAAATACAGTAAGTGCATGTTCTCCATATGCTCCTGTATCAGATAATATATTTACATCAAAGGCTTTCATCGTACCATCTTTCATCGCACCTAGTTTTACGTCTATTCTCATTGGATGTCTTGAAAATGTTGATTCAAAAACCTCTTCTCTAGTAAAAACAATCTTACAAGGCTTCTCTGTTTTTAATGCAATCGCTGCAAGAATTAACTCACCATGTACACATTGCTTACCACCAAATCCTCCACCAACTCTAGGCTTAATAACTCTGATTTTACTCATCGGATAATCAAGAGCTGTTGCTACAATTCTTCGTACATGGAAAGGCGTTTGTGTTGATGTATTAATATGTAACCTACCTTGAAAATCAATATGAGCATTAGCTGTATGTGGTTCCATCATTGCATGTGCTTGAGCTTGAGTATAATATGAATGCTCTACAACAACATCACACTTTTTAAAGTCTTCATCAACATCACCGACATTCATACTGTAACTTGCCGCAATATTTTTACTAGGCTCAAATCCTATTGGAAACATTTCGTGACATTCTTCTTCACTATGTATTATTGATTGATGTCCTATTGCCTTTTCAAAGTCAAGAACTGGTTCCATAACTTCATAAGTAACATCAATAATATCAAGTGCTTTTAAACATAGTTGTTCGTTAATAGCAGCAACAGCTAAAACTTCATCCCCTACATGTCTCACTACATTATCAAGTACAAACTTATCATGTGGTGAAGGTTCAGGATAGCCTTGTCCTGCTCTTGTTACCGCAATTCTTTTGAAGTCTTTATGTGTAATAATGCATTCCACACCAGGAATTTCATCAGCCCCATTTAAGTTGATTTCCGTGATTTTTGCAAATGCGTGGGGACTTCTTAACACTTTAATTATCAGCGAACTTGGATCCGCCAAATCATCTGTATAACCTAGTTTTCCAGTCATTAAACCTTTTCCATCTACCTTTGGATGGTCTTTACCGATACATTGCATTATTTCACCTCCAAATAATTTTTGATTGCAGTTTGTTGTCCTTCATATCCAGAACAACGGCATAAATTACTAACTAGATAATTACGTATTTCATCATCCGTTGGTTTTTCTAATTTTTGTTTCATTGAATAAAGAGTTAGCGTAAATCCAGGACTGCAATAACCACATTGATCTGACCCTTCTTTTTGTAATAAGTCAACGATTTTCTCAGATTCCTCTTTAATACCTTCAACTGTTGTAACCTTATGTCCTTCTGCTTTAACAGTAAAGTAACTACAAGAAGCAATAGGATTATCATCAACTAATATTGTACATACACCGCATGAGGTAGTGTCACAACCTTTTCTAACACTAAAAAATCTCAAATTTCGAAGTGTCTCAAGTAAGTATTCGTCCGGTCTAACATTTACTTCGTAAGGTCGATTATTAATATCTAATGTAACAATCATGCAAGTACCTCCTTAAGTCCATCAGCAACTAAAACTGTTGCTAATTGAATTCTATATTCTTTACTAGCTCTATGATTCGCTCCAAAATTAAATTCACTAATCACTTTTGCTGATATATCATGTAATGGAGTTCCTGCTTCCCTTTGCTTTATCACTTCTTCAATTTCTATTCTATTAACTTTTGCAACACCAGGTCTTGCACCAACTGCTATAGAAATTTGGTTACCCGATTTTACTACTGTCATATTAACAACTGCAAAATCAATACTTGTTTTCTTAAAAGTTTCAAAACATCCATTTCCTTCTGCCTTAGGAATAATAACATCAGTTAAAATATCAAGATTTTTACCTTTTTTTGCCATAAATTCTTCAAGGGTCATCACTCCAGCTTTATAAAATTTGAGTTTTGCACCAATAGCCAGTAATGGCGTTATTAGATCGGAAAAGCCATATTTACCGCAAACAGTTCCTCCTATCGTAGCTATGTTTCTAACCTGAACTCCCATAATCTTAGAAGCACTTAGTGAAATAATTCCTGAGTATACATCTTTGAGTATTTCACTTTCTTCTAATTGATACAAGTTTGTCATGGCACCGATATAAATACCATCTTCTTTGTCTTCAATTTTGTTCAACCCAAGTTTCTCTAAATCAATTCCTAATGCCTTTGTTTGATTACCAAGTTTTAACCAAGCTCCTCCCCCAATAATCTCACTGCCCTCAAGTTCGTATAAAGAATACGCTTCTTCCATACTTTCAGGCTTTTTGTAATCAAGTAGTTTCAACTGCCTTCACTCCTTCCTTTATATTTCTTATTTTTTTATAATCGTCTATTGTGTCTATATCTAAGAGAATTCCTTCCTCCATAACCTCAACTTCAGTTATCTTACAAGAATCTCTAAATATCTTTAGATTTGAATTAACAGGTTCACTCTTTAACCTTTTAATCGTTTCAGCATTTAATAATACAGGATGCCCTCGCTTACCATTATAAGTTGGTACTACAAATTCTCCAATTTCAACACTTAGTTTTTCAACTACACTTGTATTGATTAAAGGATAATCTCCTGGACAAATAAAACAGTTTTCATTAACGAAACTGACTCCATGTAAAATCGAACTAAACATACCCTTTGAATAATTTTCATTTTTGACTAATTCTACTGATTCGTATTGTGATGTTATTAATTCAACTTCATTATAATAGTGCCCACCCACAACAATTATTCTTTGACATAACGAACTAAAAGCTTCAATTGTATTGCCTAGAACAGGCTTATTATCAATTAGGAGCTCCATTTTATTACTTCCTACACGACTTGAGAATCCTGCTGCCAAAATAACTGCCTCAAACATCATTGTCCCGCCTAACTTTTTACTTAAATATAAGTTATACATTTTATAATGTCTAAATGTCACTACATATACTGTCACTAAATTAATTTAGTCTAATTATACTTCATAACTACAAAATAATCAATACCATCAGTATATTTATTTAGTCCTACTATTATTCTTTCTTTTTTCCTATTTTGTCACTTTTTTAGTATTAATCAGGTTAAAACCATGATATACTGTTGTAGTTTGAATTCGACAAATATCTGAAAAGCATTTCGACACTTAAATATTTCAGTACTAAAATTATTTCAGTACATATAGAAAGGATTACTATGTCAAATAAATATATACACGCTGAGCAGATCAAAAAGCGTAGAACCTTTGCCATCATCTCTCATCCTGATGCAGGCAAAACAACCTTAACCGAAAAATTTCTTTTATATGGAGGCGCTATTAGAGAAGCTGGTAGTGTTAAATCAAGACGTTCTAACAAGCACGCTGTCAGTGATTGGATGGAAATAGAAAAAAAACGTGGTATCAGTGTTACTTCATCTGTATTACAATTTAACTATGATGACTATTGTATTAATATCCTTGACACTCCTGGACATGAAGATTTTTCAGAAGATACTTACCGAACATTAGTCGCTGCTGATAATGCTGTAATGGTTATTGACTGTGCAAAGGGTGTAGAGTCACAAACAAAAAAACTATTTAGAGTATGTCAATTGAGAAATATTCCTATTTTTACATTTATTAATAAACTTGACCGTCAAGGACAAGACCCTTATGAACTTTTAGAAAATTTAGAAAATGCTCTTGGAATTAGAGGTTGCGCAATGAATTGGCCTATCGGTATGGGTAAAGATTTCAAAGGAATATATAACCGCGAGAAGGAAGTTATACAACTATTTGGTGATACAAAACATGGTCAAACTAAAAATGAAGACTTGATTGTTAGTATCCATGATGATTCGATCAAAGATTTACTTGATCCTGCGTTGTATGAACAGTTAATGGAAGATATTGAACTTCTTGATGAAGCTGGAGATCCATATGATCTAGATAAAATACTAAACGGAGACTTAACTCCCGTATTTTTTGGTAGCGCATTAACAAACTTTGGTGTAGAACCATTCCTTGAAGATTTCTTAAAGATTAGTACAGTACCAAAGCCTAGAAAATCAAATCTAGGGCAGATTGATCCAAAAGATAATAATTTTAGCGGGTTCATCTTTAAAATCCAAGCTAATATGAATCCAAATCACAGAGACCGCATTGCATTTTTAAGAATTTGTTCAGGTAAATTTGACAAAGGTATGATTGTAAATCACGTTCAAAAAGGCAAAAAAATAAAATTAGCTCAACCCACCCAATTTATGGCACAAGATCGTTCTATTGTTGACGAAGCATATTCTGGAGATATAATTGGTATTCATGATCCTGGAATATATAACATTGGTGATACACTGTGTCAAAATAATTCCGGTATTAAATATGCTGATATACCTCAGTTTGCTCCTGAAACTTTTATGAAAATCTCTACAGTAAATGCAATGAAGAGAAAACAGTTTTTAAAGGGAATCAAACAATTGTCTGAAGAAGGCTCAATTCAGATATTCAAGAGACCTTTTACTGGTTCTGAAGAAATAATTGTTGGTGTTGTTGGCGCTCTTCAATTTGAAGTACTTGAATATCGACTAAATAATGAATATAATGTAGAAATTTCTAAACAACAACTTCCACACAAATATATTAGATGGATTGAAATGAATGATTTTGATCAAAAAAAATTCAAAGGTACCATGGATTCTATGTTGGTATTTAGTGAACAAGGTGCACCTGTTGTACTCTTTCAGTACGAATGGTCAATCAAACAAACATTAGATAAAAACAAAGGGGTAGTTCTTAAAGAGACCTCTGGTAGTTTTGAGTAGTACAAGACATAGTACAATGCCTATACTATATGGTATATTACTAAAATGACATATGTAACTTCATTTATGACATAAACTACTTTTATTATTGGCTATTTTCTGTTATTATATATTAGTAAACGTATTATAACTTTCAGGACGGAGGATTATTTATGTCAGATCAAAACGAACAAGTAGTTTATACTCAAGAGGATATAGACACTAACAAAGGAATGGGTATCTTAGCTTATTTTATTTTTTTCATCCCATTACTAGTAGAGCCTGCTAAAAACTCACCTTATGCTAAATTCCATGTAAATCAATCATTATTAGTTGTATTATTAGGAATCGCAGTTAATGTTATTGGTTCTTTAACAACAGTTATTCTTATTGGATTATTAATTCTTCCAGTAGGTGGAATTTTTGTATTTGTTCTTTGGGTTATGGGCCTAATGAACGCAATTAAAGGTGAAGCAAAACCATTGCCACTAATCGGCAAATTCACACTTATCAAATAATAATTAATCAAGACCATCCATATGGATGGCCTTTTTTTTGCATTTTTTTGCAATTAGTTTATTACTCTTTAAACATGATTTTTTCAATATCATCAACAGATTTTATTATATCTTTAGATAATACTTTAAAACCTGTTTCGGTTACTAAAACATCATCTTCTATACGAATTCCTAAGGCTTCATCTTCTATATATAATCCTGGTTCTACTGTAATAACCATTCCTGACTTTAACTTTGTTTCTCTTACTCCTAAATCATGTGTATCAAGACCTAAGAAATGACTCACACCATGATAATAATATTTAGATAGTTCATCTATTGATTTAATTAAATCAATTTTTATCAGTTCCTCACCCAAAATTTCCCTTGTCTTTTTATTAAGTTCTTCAAAGTCTAATCCAGGTTTAATCATCTTGATAACTTCTTCATTTGCTTTTAGCACAATATTATAGATTTGTTTTTGTCGTTTTGTAAACTTTCCATTTACTGGATATGTTCTACTAATGTCTGCTGAATATTCATTAACCTGGGCTCCTAGGTCAAGAAGTAGCAATTCCCCATCATTCATTATATCCCTGTTTGTAATATAATGTAATATAACTGCATTATCACCTGATGCTGCAATCGTCTCAAAGGCTTCTCGCTGCGCTCCAAGTGAAGCAATTGTGTAATTAAAAGTTGCAACTGCTTGATATTCTTTATCTCCAGATTTAATAGACTTAAGCACTGATACTAATCCCTCTTTAGTCATATCAATAGCATCTTGCAGTTGTTTTATTTCAAACTCTGACTTTATAACTCGCAAGTTATTCATGATTTTAGCGCTATTATGTATCTTTACTTGCGGATACTTATCTTGAATAGTTTTAGCAAACATTTCCGCTTTGCTACTAGAAACTTCGAAGCGATTTCTAAACATATCAAGGTATAATATTTCAAAATGTCCTATTACAATAGCTTTATTTATCCATTCATTAAATTCATCTAGATATTTGACTTTTTCAATTCCTGATATTTCTATACACATTTCTTTTGTTAAGTATCTACCAACCCATTTTTCTAAATCCGGATTTGGTTTTTTGATAAACAATGTTACTACTTCTTTTCCTTTTATTTTACCAAGAGTAAGTATGAATTCTTCTTCCTTAATTCCTGTAAAATAAAAGAAATTTTTATCTACTCTAAAAGGATAATGGCTATCAGCAGTACTGTTTGGTGCTGTTCCATTAAAAAATATAGCCATCTCTCCTTCATTTAAATTTTCTAAAAATTTCTTACGATTACTTTTTACAAATTCTTTCATATAGCTTACCCCTTATGACTTTGTATTTGATTTTTCAAGTTTTAATTATGCAACGTTAACTATCCATCTGATTCTCTGAAGATTACTTCTATACCTCTTTTATGGCTAGCTTTGTCTTCATACATTCTTGTATCTGCAATGCGCATCAATGTAGATTTCCTGTGACCATCCACACCATACTGGGCTATTCCAAAACTGAAATTTCCTTTAAAGCACTGCTCATCCGAATATATTTCTTCTTGGTTAAATTTACGTTGCATTTCAAGAAACAGATTTCTCGCCTCATTAATATTCATTCCTCTAATTACTCCTGCAAATTCATCTCCTCCGATGCGGCTAAATATAATGTCGTCATTTTGACAATTTTCAAGAAAATCTTTCATAGTGATAATATACTTATCTCCTGCTAAATGACCAATATTATCATTAACATATTTCAACTTATCAAGATCAATAATTACAATTAATACAGGTACTATACTTTTACCACTATGGTCAATAATTCCTTCTGTTATTTTGTCAAATGTACGACGATTTAAAAGGCCTGTTAATCCATCGTATTTTGTAAGATGAAGCGTCTGTCTATGCAAATCAAAAACACGATATATAATTGGCAGTTCTTCTCTAATATATTCTGCTATAACTCTATCAGCTTCTGTATAAACATTATTCTCTTTACTATCCATAGACAATATAAACTTAAGCTTATTTTCAATTACTATTGGTATAGCTATTGTTGATTCAACTCTACTTCCTGTTTTCGAATCAACAATTTTCATCTTATCCCTTCCAATAAAATCCTGTATATCATTAATTACTACTATTTCTGATAAATTCCCTTTAGATTTATCAAAAACATAACTGTCTTCATATCTTAATGAAAACTTTTTCACTTTTTCTTCGATATATCCTCTACTAACAAGTATTGTCATAAGATGATCATCATCTATAGAAAGCACTGAAGATTGTTCACAAGCCTCAAACACCTTCTGCATTTCACCTTGTATACTATCAAAAAACTCTTCTTCAGATTTATACTTAAGAATATTCTTGTTAATACTTAAAAAAGCATCTTTAATCTGATATAATTTGTCCAATTTCTTCTCATTCTCGTATGTGCCAGTGATATCCTGCATTATTCCTATTATCCCTATTACCTTGCCGGAATTATCAATGTGTGGTGCTTTATGAACCACAACATGATATTTTTCTCTATTTATATATTTATATTCATCTTCATATGTGATTCTTTCTTTGGTTTCATATATTTGCCTATCTATAGCTATACTCCGATTTGCAGACTCTTCCTCAGAGATGTCGAAAACTTTATGTCCTATGATTTTTTCTTTAGGTAGTCCAACAACTTTAGCAAACATTTCATTACATACTTTATAAACACCTTTATTATCTTTATAGAAAAAAGGGTTAGGAATTCCTTCAATTATTGATTTATTAAATTCTCTTTCCTTTAAGAGTTGTTCATATACATCCATCTGTTTGTTATTACTCATCATATGAACACCTTCTTTCTACTAGTAATTTCTTCTCCATTAACAAATGTTCTCTCCACTGTAATGTTCTTAATATTATTAGGGCTAGCTTTATAAATATCCTCTGATAATACAACAAAATCTGCATATTTTCCAATATCTAAACTACCCTTTTTCTTTTCTTCTTTAGATGCATATGCTGCATTTCCAGTAAATAATCCTATTGCTTCTGATACACTAAGGCTTTCTTTTATAATCCATCCATCTGATGGCTTACCTTTAAAATCTTTTCTTGTTACAGCGCTATATATCCCATAAATCGGATTAAAACTTTCAATTGGAGCATCAGAACTACCTACACATACAATACCTTTATCTATATATTTTTTCCAGCAATAACTAAACTTTAATCGTTCATGTCCCACTCTATCTTCAGCTGATTTCCAATCCGTATTCAAAAAAACAGGCTGAATATTGGCAATGACATTAAGTTTTTTAAATCTTTCTAGGATTTCTTTTGATGCAATCTGGCAATGAATAATTGAAGGTCTACATTCATTGTTATTAAATATACTCATATACTTCTCATACAAATCAAGAACAATACTCATCGCTTTATCACCAATTGCATGAATTGCAATATCAAAGTCTAGTGTGGCAACTTCTTTTATAAGTTCATCTAACTTTTCCGTACTAAGAAGCATTACTCCTTCATTATCTTTATCATCTTCGTATGCTTTAGAAAGTGCTGCTGTTTTAGAACCTAATGAACCATCAGCAATTATTTTTATTGGACCGATAAGAAGATTATTGATATATTTCCATGATTGTAATCCTAACTCCTTATATATATAAATATCTGTAGCTTTTGCCACTCTTAACTGTAGGACAATCTTAATAGGTAGTTTCCCTTCAATTGACAGTTCTTTGTATGCTTCAAATAATGCCTTTTTATCCTCTACAAAATCAAAGTCATCTGAATGTACCGTTGTAATACCTACATCTTTTAAATCTTTACATGCTTTTATTATCAACTCTTTCATAAAATTTTTATCACTAATTTTCGGTTTAATACTTGTAATTAATTCTATGGCATTTTCTCTAAGTATTCCTGTAGGAATCCCATTAGAATCCACGTCAATACTGCCTCCATTTACAGAATCTGTTTTTGCTGTTATATTAGCAAGCTCAAGTGCTAAGCTATTAACTGCACAAATATGAAAGCAAGCTCTATACAATAAAATTGGGTGCTTTATAGAAATTTCATCAAGCAACTCTCTATCTAGCAACTTTTTGTTGTCAAACTCTTCTTGATTCCATCCTGAACCAACAACCCAATCACCAGGTTTAATAATGTTATTATCAATAAAATCCTTTACTTTTAAAACAACTTCTTCTAAGGATTTTGTATTACTCAAATCCACATTATAAATCTTATTCCATGAATAAGCCAATAAATGTATATGGGTATCAATAAAACCCGGATACACATGTTGGCCTTCAAGATTAATTACTTCTTTAGCCATCCTTGTATCATTATTTTTCGAATTACTAATATACTTAATAATCCCGTCTTTAACTCCTATACTAGTAATATTACTATTATCTTTATTATAAAATAATCCATTTACAAATAATTTATCTAGTATCATCTTATTCTCTCCTGTTGGTAAACTGTAATGTTGGTTAATTTATTATAGCAAATCGGTGATATGATAGCTAGTAAAGATACGATATTTCATTTTATTTCAACTATTAATTAATAATATTTCTAACAGCACCTTTTATTTGTTTATTTGTTTATAATACTGTCTATATTCTGAAGGTGGCATACCTTCTGACTTATTAAAGGCTCTTGCAAATTGACTTTGCGAATAATATCCTACAGCATTTTGTATCGCTTTGATTTTATTATTTGTCTCCAATAGCGCATTTTTTGCTAAATTAATACGAAAATCTGTTAAATATGTTTTAAAATTCATATTCATCTCTGATTTAAATAGTCTAGATAGATAAGCTGATGATATACCTACTTTGTCGGCAACTCCTTCAAGGGTCAGCGGCTCTTTATATTTATTGTGTACAATATCAACGGTTTTTTTAATATATGCATTTAGTCCGTTACTAGTGTTTTCAACACTAAGTAGTTTAATAATATCTAGATAATATGATTGCATCTGTTCTATATCATCAAAAATTTCATCAAACATGGTGATACCATCGTTAAGTTGTTGGATTTCATGCTGATAGACTGACGCTTTTTCAAAGAGCTTTCGAATTGTCATGGCGTACATTTCCTTATAAATATACGTGGTTTTAGTATTTTTTACAGGATGTTCTTTTAAATTTTCTGTAATCCGATATACAAGCTTTGTAGCACCATCCCAGTCTAAATCAAGCAATAATTTATCAAGGAGATGAATATGTTTATACACAATTAATACAGGACCATCCATCATGTTCATATCATCATAAAAAACATTACATCCCTTACCTATACAATAGTGATAGGTCTGTAGCTGTCTTACATTTTTATAAAATGTATTTATATTGAAAAAATCAGTAAATAATTTGCTACTGCACCCAATAACTTTATAATTATATTTACTATAAAAGCTTTTAGACATTGCCTCAAATCCTTTTGAAATAATTTCTTTATAAGTATTAACTGTTTCATTGTTAGATAACTGAATAATTATCGTACGAGTCATAGGTTGTAGATTAAGCATTGCAATAACTTTTGTTTGATTTGCCTCTAAACCATCTTTTAAATCTTTCGTGAGTTGTGTTTTCCACTCAGTCAATTCAGGGTCTTCCATGCTGTTAATCCTTTGCCTAATTGCACTAGTAAACAATATTTGCATTATCGCATAATTACCTTTTCTATTAAGACCCATACTTTCAAGAACTGCATCAGTTTTTTGTTGATTTGGT
The DNA here is from genome assembly GCA_029935405.1 of Vallitaleaceae bacterium. Lineage (GTDB taxonomy): Bacteria > Bacillota > Clostridia > Lachnospirales > Vallitaleaceae > UBA1351. The sequence continues at coordinate 42,335 of JAOZKH010000009.1, forward strand.
ACTGTATCAATAAGCAAATTTGTGCTATACACGTGCAAATCCCATACATTATTCGACAAAATTATCACCTCAATACCATTATGTCAAATAATGCGCGTTTTGTCAAAAGACACAGATTGTTTATGCCCTAAT
>JAOZKH010000193.1:0-1801 GCA_029935405.1 Vallitaleaceae bacterium
TTTTCCTTCCGTAAACAACCGCAAGCGGACGAGGCATAGCCTCTTTGTTTTATTATAACATTAATATTTGTATTTGTAGTATAATTATTATTAGTTGTAAATCAAGGCTCAAACAAGGAGATTAGTAATGTCTATAATAAAGATTAGTGATTTGACTTTTGCTTATGATGGTACATATGAGAATATTTTTGAAAAGGTTAGTTTTCAGTTGGACACAAATTGGAAGCTTGGTTTTATCGGAAGAAATGGAAAAGGTAAAACGACTTTTCTAAATCTATTAATGGGCAAATATAATTATTTGGGAAAAATAGAAACAACTGTAACGTTTGATTATTTTCCTTTTGACATAGAAGATGGAAGTCAGAGTACCCTTATGTATATGAAATATATCATTGCTCCGTTTACTTATTGGGAGGAGGAAATGGAACGCCAGCTTGATAAAAATACAGAAGATTCAATACATGTCTATTCAGATATTCATGAATTATATATGGACCACGATGGGTATACAATTAATCAAGATATTGAACTAGAGTTAAATCAATTACAAGTATCACTAGATGTACTTGAACGCCCATTTCAAACTCTAAGCAATGGAGAACGTACAAAAGTGATGTTGGCAGCTCTATTTCTTAAAAAAAATAATTTTTTGTTGATTGATGAACCTACCAATCATTTAGACACTGATGGTAGGGAGCTATTAGCTAATTATCTGAAATCAAAAAAATCATTCATTATGGTATCTCACGATCGTAGGTTTCTTGATATGTGTGTTGACCATGTACTAGCGATTAATCAAGTTGGTATAGAGATACAGCAAGGGAATTTCTCCACATGGTACCAAAATAAGGAATTTCAGGATAATTTTGAGATTAACAAAAATGAAAAGCTTAAAAAAGATATTTTTCATTTAAAATCAGCAGCAACAAGAACTGCTGGGTGGTCTGATAAGATTGAAAAAAGTAAAATAGGTGATCATGAAAGTGACCGAGGTAGAGTAGGTCATTTGGCAGCTAAGATGATGAAAAAATCAAAGGCCATAGAGAAGCGACAAAATATAGCAGTAGAGGAAAAACAGAAACTTCTTAAAAATATTGATAGTGCAGGGGATTTAAAGATTAACACACTTAAACACCATAGTAGTCGTTACATAGAAGTTAAAAATCTGGCTATTAATTATGATAATACAGTTATATTTGACCCAATCAGTTTTGAGTTGAATTATGGTGATAGATTAGCAATAAAAGGTAGTAATGGATGTGGTAAAACATCCTTATTTAAACTGCTAATTGGTGGGGATATTGGTTTTACAGGTGAATTTAGTGTGGCTAGCCAATTAAAGATATCATACTTGTCTCAAGATACATCTTTTTTAAGTGGTAGTTTGAATGACTTTGCAGAGATAAACAATTTAGATGAAAGGCTTTTGTTCACGGTTCTTAGACAATTAAATTTTCCAAAAACCCAATTTGAAAAGCCATTAGAAGACTATAGTGCAGGTCAAAAGAAAAAAGTTTTGATTGCAAAATGTCTAGTAGAACCTGCACATCTTTTTATATGGGATGAACCTCTAAACTATATTGATGTGTTATCAAGAATTCAAATAGAGAATCTGATTCTAAAGTATCAACCTACAATTATTTTTGTAGAACATGATATTAGTTTCATGGAGAAATGTGCTACAAAAATTGTTGAATTAGCAAGAAAGTAAAGAATTGAGTATTGACTTAGTATATTATTATTATACTAAGTCAATACTTTTGTTAAAGTCTTCATTTATAGAGAAGTAGCATTTATTTTC
>JAOZKH010000193.1:1901-3653 GCA_029935405.1 Vallitaleaceae bacterium
TTTTCACCGTGGTGTAATTGTATAGTAATGTTTTCTTTCATAATTCCTCCTACTTTGACTGATATAATGTATATATCGTTTGCTTATGTTGAATCTCTCTAGAAGCTATTGTAACAAAAAAAACGAATTTGTCAAATTTTATTGTCAATTAATATTGAGGGATAAATGGAATGGGTAGTTAAACGCTCTATAAATTTATCTGATTTTTGCACCAAATGGCATGAATGCTAATTGAGCTAACTTCAGGTTTTGAAAGGCAAGTGGTATACCAACAATTGTAATCGCGCAGAAAAACGCACTAACCAAATGACCAATAGCTAATTCCCATCCACAAAACACAATCCATAGTATATTAAGCAAAAATCCACCAACACCAAAGTTTCCAAGCTCAATTTCTTTGCCAAATGGTACAAGTGTAAATGCTGCTATTTTAAAGCACTGGGCACCAAAAGGAATCCCAACAATTGTAATTGTGAGCAGTAAGCCTGCAATTGCCCAACTTATGGCCATTAAAACGCCTCCAAATATCCACCAAATCAAATTTCCTAAAAGTCTCATAATATTTTCCTTTCATAATCATAATGTTATTATTTTCATCAATATTTCTCTATACTCCAATAATATATACTTAATATGTAAATTGAATTATAACATAATTAAGATTTTATGAAAATGACCCTACTAGTAAATGAATTGTGTCAAGTTATCGTCGGGGGAAAAAATAATAATTTATAATTGTAGTTAATGTTTAAAGATGATACTATTGTAATAGTAGATTCATTTCAATATATAATTATAAAATAGTAATAGAAAGAGTGTGAAATGGTAGAAATTAGTGAGTTACTAAATGAAATTTTTGAACATAAATTAATATTTGAAAGAGCTTTTTTTAAGAATTTTGCTGATGGATATAATATCCCAAAAGAGCTTAACCAAACACAAGTTAGGACAATTCTTATGTTATATTTTAAAGATTCATGTCCGATGGCTATAATAAGTGAAAAAGCAAATCTTGAAAAAGGTTCTTTTACTTCAGTCGCAAATAAATTAATAAAATTAGGATATATAGAAAAAAACAGAGATGAAATTGATAAACGAGTGTATAAATTAAATTTGACTCAAAAAGGGAAAAAAATAGCATCGGAAGTTGGAATTGCTCACAGTGAATATGTAAATAATTTATTTGGAAAATTATCTTCTAAAGAAAAAGCAGAATATTTTAAGGCCATTGAAAAAATCAATCTATTGGTTCACAAAATAATGGATTAGAACCGAGATATATTATTTTGATAATGTGGATTATTTCTATTATACTATCTGCATTTGGAATTATAGATACAAGTGTATCTAAATATATTAAGGTTACATTAATGGGGATTTTATCAATAATTACTCTTCCATTTACATTATTTACAGAAAGAATATTATGTAGATATTTTTGTATAAACGGAGCAATGTATGGTCTTTTTAATAAAATAGGCATTAAAAGAATAGTAAGGAATAATAGTTGCATTAATTGTTATAAATGTGTTGATGATTGCCCTGTACCTACGGCTCTTAATATTGAAATAATGGAAAAATTATAGGTTGGAATTTTATATTTTAGAGTAGTACCGTTCTCTCATTTTGAATGGTTCATATATTTGGCAGTTGTCATACCAACAACTTTTTTGAAGCATTTAAGAAAATAGCTTTTTGAACAAAAATTCAACATACCACTTATTTCAGCTAGTGTGTTATTTGAGAATTTAA
>JAOZKH010000194.1:0-1490 GCA_029935405.1 Vallitaleaceae bacterium
AAATGGTTAGGATTAGAAAAACTTAGTTTTGACACCTTAACCATAAATATTTTTATTAAGAAGGGAGGTGTTCTCTTGAAATCAATAGAAAAAAAGTCAATAGAGCAAGCGATTGCCGGTGACAATAAAGCCTTTGAAAGCCTAATCCTTAAGTATGAAGGAAAGATATATGCAATCGCCTTTAAAGTGTTCAAAAACGAAGCTGACGCATATGATACAGCACAAGAAATCTGTATCAAAGTATATAAAAAGTTATCTCAATTTAAGTTCGAATCAAAATTTAGTACTTGGTTATATAGATTAGCTACTAACACAGCTATTGACGAATATCGAAAGCGAAAACGTAAATATGCTCATGAAAGTTCCTTTGATGTTAAGACTGACAATGGTGAAGAGCATATTGCAATGCAAATCATAGATTCAGGAGATACACCAGAACAAGCTTTTCTTAGGAAAGAAAAAAAGAGACAGGTATGGGAAGCACTTAATCAGTTGAAAGAAGATCAGAAAACAATTATTGTGCTTAAGGATATTGAAGGTTTAAGCTATCAGGAAATTTGTGAAGAGCTTGATATTGGACTAGGAACTGTAAAGTCAAGATTATCTAGATCAAGAATTGCACTTAAAAGTATTTTAGAAGTGAAATGGGAACAAAATCTAATATAATTCGTCTAATAAGAAAGGAGGAATAACTATGAGTCAATGTGATAAACGTATTCAAGAGCTATTACCATTATATACAGATAATGAATTGACAGCTAAAGAAAAAGCTTTAGTTGATGAACATGTGAATACTTGCGAGCAGTGTCGTGTCGAATTAGATATGTATATTGAAATAGCTAATGAATTATCTCTTGATGAGATTGATGCTCCAGCTGGTTTTCATAATGAACTTATGGCAAAAATTAATGCTGAAAGTTCAATCAGTAATATAAATCGCAATAATAAGCCAAGTATATACTCGCGTTATGGTAAATATATGAATATAGCGGCAATGCTTGTTTTTGTTATTATGTTAAGTGTTATCGGTTTAACACGTGGCAATGAATGGTTAGAATCCTCCAATACAAAACAAGTTGATGAAATGAAAATTATATTAGAATCCACTAGTGAAAAATCTGCATCGTATGAAGCTAACGTAGCTATGGATGACAGTACTGATGGTGAAAACGAAGCTGATAATGAAGTCATAGATGCTACGTCGGGTGCTAGGATAAGTGAAGAAATGGAAGATGATATAGCAGAAGATGCAGTAGATGCAGTAGATGCAGTAGATGCAGTAGATGCAGTAGATGCAGTAGATACAGTAACAGTAGAGGAAGAAGTAACAGAAGCAGAAATAACAGTAGAGGAAGCAACAGTAGAAGAAAAAGAAGAAGTAGTACCAGAAGAAGTAGAAACAAAAGAAGTAGAAACAAAAGAAGAAGTAACAGAAGAAGAAGTGGTAGTTGTAGCAGCAGAAACAAAAATAATAGAAGATGTTGGAATAA
>JAOZKH010000194.1:1590-3634 GCA_029935405.1 Vallitaleaceae bacterium
GAAGAAGTGGTAGTTGTAGCAGCAGAAACAAAAATAATAGAAGATGTTGGAATAAACGGGACAATTGCTATAGATAATGATGATGCAACTGAAGTGTTTACAACTAACGGAGTAACAAACGAAAAAAAATCAAGTATATTAATATATATACTTATTACTGTTACTATCGTAATTGCTTTGGCCTTTGTTATCCTTATATTTATAATCATTCGCAAACATAAATTCAAAGAATAATTGTATCCTTTTAAAGTTAAATTTGTTATAATAATGATTAAGGTGTCAAAACTACATAGTTGAATTAGAGAAACTTAGTTTTGACAACTTAACCAATCATATACATATGATAAAAGGAGCTATTATGGACAAATTATTGCTTATAGATGGAAATAGTATTATGAATAGAGCGTTCTACGGATTGCCGCTTTTAACGGATTCGAAAGGACGCTATACCAATGCAGTTTTTGGTTTTATTAATATAATGTTAAGAACAATAACAACTGAAAAACCCAGTCATGTAATGATTGCGTTTGATTCGTCAGCGCCTACATTTAGACATTTAGAATATAAAGAATATAAAGGTAATAGAAAAGGTATGCCTGATGAATTACGTGTTCAAATGCCTCTTATCAAAGAAATCTTAGGAACAATGGGCATATCAATTTATCAACAAGATGGAATTGAAGCTGATGATATTTTAGGAACTGTTTCTCTAGGATTTGAAGAAAAAGGCATGGTTACAGTTCTATCAGGAGACCGAGATTTATTGCAACTTGCAAGCATAAATACTAAGATTTCAATTCCTAGAACAAAAGGTGGACAAACAACAACTGAACATTATTTTTATAAAGATTTTGTGGATACATATGGCTTTACACCTATTCAATTCATTGATGTAAAAGGAATGATGGGTGATTCATCTGATAATATTCCCGGTATCCCAGGTGTTGGAGAGAAAACGGCTCATAAATTTATTATCAAGTATCAGAGTCTTGAAGGTTTGTACGAACATATTGAAGATTTATCAGGTAAAACTAAAATCAAAGTTGAAGAAAATGAAGATTTGGCTTTTTTGAGTAGAGACCTTGCAACAATTAAAAGAGATTGTGATATACCTTTAACTATAGAAGATATGACCCTTGATAATTATCTTAATGAAGAAACGTTTACTATATTTAAAGAATTGAATTTCACCAGATTGTTATCAAGATTTAATTTTGATAATCTCGAAAAAACAAATCAAGCTAAGTCGGTTGAGTTTACAACTATTAATGAGTATAACGAGTTTTTCAAGGAAACCTCAAAACTAGCAAAAGATAATATTATTGCTTTTCACTATTATAAAGAGGAAAGTTTTATAAACTTTTCAGTTTGTGGTGTACACGATAAAAAATCAGTTTGTTACGTATATGAACCAGATCAAATGCTAGGTTTTATGACCTTTGAAGAGGACATTTTTGAATTGGTTAAAGTATCAGAGAAAACTTTGTTTTATAACTTTAAGACATTTATGCATGAATTTCATATCAATGAAAAGAAAGTGCCTAAGAATATAGAAGACCTACAATTAATGTATTATTTAGCCAAACCTAATAAAGGTAATTATCCTTTGATTGATTTAGGGCTAAATTATACTGAAGTTACTTTGCATAATTTAGATGAATTGCTTGGTAAAGGTAAAAAACGTGTTGCATTTAGTTCTATCAAAAGCGAGGACCGACTTAACTATATGGCTCAAGCAGTTTCAATAATATATGATAGTTATAAGCCTATTTATACTATATTGACTACTGATAATGTTCTTGGTTTATATAATACAATGGAAAAACCTTTATTAACAGTATTGTATGCTATGGAAAAAGAAGGCATTCATGTGGATACTAAGGTTCTTAAAAAACTTAGCGAAGGATTAGCTAAAGAAATAAATGTGATTGAAACTAATATATATGAATTTGCAGGTGAAAAATTCAATATAAAGTCACCTAAACAATTAGCACATATTTTATTTGATGTAATGTGCCTACCTGTTATCAAAAAAACAAAAACA
>JAOZKH010000195.1 GCA_029935405.1 Vallitaleaceae bacterium
AGACCTATTCTCTTCCCATCCATAAAAACTTTAATACCATTATCTTTAAGGTAATTTTGTTCAATATGAAAAGACTTTGTATTGTCATCAAAGTCTAATTCACCATAGAGACTTTGATTATTATTCCACGGTAAGTAATGAAAGTATTCACTACGATAATCTGGCTCTCCAAATTGATAAGTATTTAGTCCAAATAGCATTGACTCAATAAACTTATGGATTGTCGATTTTCCTTTTTCATTATCACCATAAATAATATTTATACCTTTATCAAACTTAATTGTTCTATCTTGGTATTTCCCAAAACTTCCAAGATGAATCCCTGTAATAAACAAAAAATCACCGCCTTATTAATGTCTCTAACCCAATGTCTACAATTGCTGCCTTTTTATTATTCTCAAGTTCACTTTTTAGCACTTCGTTTATAAACACTCCAATAATATCTTCTTCATGTTCCTTGCGTACTTGACTATATTTCTTATCTAAATCAATTATATTAGTTGAATAATTGGTAACTTCATTCCTTTTTTCAACAAAACTTATACCATCTCGTATATCAGAATTAATTAATCCTGCTTCTTCAACTGTTGTAAACAACACTACATTTTCAAGAGTTTTTAACATAGTATACATTGACTTACCCTCTGTTTTTAAAAGTTTAAACGATAAGGTATCTACGTCCTGTATATATATCTTTAAATGAGCATATTTTTTTATAAATTCTGTAAAAATACTGATACTAGATAAACTTAAATCCTTACCGTATATTGTTTCACCAATCATGTATATATTATCTTTCGACGATTCATCTAACAAACTAGCTAACCAGTTATATCTTTCCTTCGTCGTTGTATTCATATTAATTTTAATATCTTTAATTACCATATGAATTCACCTTCTATTGATATCCGTCAGGATTATTTTGTTGCCAGTTCCATGAATCTCTACACATATCTTCGATGTTGTATTTTGCTTTCCAGTCAAGAAGCTTTAACGCTTTAGTTGCATCGGCAAAGCATGTGGCTATATCACCTGGTCTTCTTTCAACCAATTGGTACTGTATCTTTATTCCTGTCGCTTTTTCAAAGTTACTTATCATTCCTAGAACACTAATTCCATTACCTGTACCAAGATTAATCGCTTCTATAATATTTTTATTATCTATATACTGCAGTGCCTTTAAATGTCCTTTTGCTAAATCAACCACATGTATATAATCTCTAACTCCTGTACCATCTTCAGTATTATAATCAGCTCCAAACACATTTAACATTTCCCTTTTTCCAACTGCCACTTGGGTAATATATGGCATTAAATTGTTTGGTGTACCTGTAGGATCTTCACCTATTCTTCCACTTTTATGAGCCCCAATAGGGTTAAAATATCTAAGTAAAGCTATACTCCATTCATTATCTGAAACATAAACATCTTGCAATATCTGCTCTATCATCATCTTAGTACTACCATAAGGGTTTGTTGTACTAAGCGGAAGTTCTTCTGTTAACGGTGATACATTGTGAAGCCCATAAACCGTAGCTGAGGAGCTAAACACTATCTTCTTAACATTAAATTCTTTCATTACTTCAAGCAACACTAACGTTCCTGTTATATTATTCATATAATATTCTACAGGTTTAGCAACTGATTCTCCAACTGCTTTAAGTCCTGCAAAGTGAATAACAGAATCAATACTATTTTCACTAAATATCTTCTCTAACGATTCATAATCTAGAATATCAGCTTCATAAAAACTTAATCTATCTTCAGCAATTTCTCCTTTGGTAATTTCTGCAATTCTTAGTAATACCATTTCTTTACTATTAGATAAATTATCAACAATAATTACATCTTTACCTTCATTAAGTAATTCAACAACTGTATGCGAACCAATATATCCAGTTCCCCCTGTTACTAAAACGGCCATTTTTGCTCTCCTTTATAATTGTATTATCTAGATTTCTATATTATTGTTACTATAATATTAGGTATAATTAAATTTACATAATGCTACATTAAGTTCAAATATTATTGCATAAACTTTATATGACATTACATTGACTTCATATAACATTTTAACATTGAAAAGCTCATTAAACAACGAAAATATGGCATATTTACGATTTTGTGTTCATTTTTTTAATATAAAGTTTTTCATCTATATACTAAAAAGGGCATATAGCTCATATATTCACTAAAAAAGAAATAAATCTCATTGACACAAAAACTCTTTTAGGCTAAACTATAATGGGTTTAGTTTAATTGGATGGTTAAGGTGTCAAAACTACCTAGTTGAACTTTCTACCACTATATATACTTGGAGGCTTCAACCGAGTACTATATATAGTGATAGAATTAGAGAAACTTAGTTTTGACACCTTAACCATTAGATTGACTAAACGAATTGTTCTAATCGTTATGATTTTTACAAAATAAAATTTAAGAGGTGACCTTATGATTAAAGTAGGTATTAACGGATTTGGACGTATTGGACGTCTTGTATTCAGAGCAGCTATGAAAAACGATAACGTTCAAGTAGTAGGTATTAATGATCCATTCTTAGACACAGAGTATATGGCTTATATGTTAAAGTATGACACAGTACATGGTAAATACGATGGAACTGTAGAAGTTGATGGCGGCAAATTAGTTGTTGACGGACAAGAAGTTGCTGTATACGCGAGCATGAAACCATCTGAAATTGGTTGGGGTGAATGTGGCGCTGATTACGTTGTTGAATCAACAGGCGTATTCAAAACTATTGAAACTGCTTCAGCTCATATTGAAGCTGGTGCAAAAAAAGTTATTATTTCTGCTCCATCTGCAGATGCTCCTATGTTTGTAATGGGTGTTAATAACGAGAAGTACACAAGCGACATGAATGTTGTATCTAATGCATCTTGTACAACTAACTGTTTAGCACCAATAGCAAAAGTTATTAATGATAATTTTGGTATTGTTGAAGGTCTTATGACTACAGTTCACTCAACTACTTCAACTCAACCAACTGTTGATAGTCCTTCTAAGAAAGACTGGAGAGGTGGACGTGCGGCTTCAGCTAACATTATCCCTTCATCAACAGGAGCTGCTAAAGCAGTTGGAAAAGTTATCCCAGAACTTAACGGCAAGTTAACTGGAATGGCTTTACGTGTTCCTACAGTTAATGTTTCAGTTGTAGACTTAACTGTACGTATTGAAAAATCAGCTACTTATGAAGAAATCTGTGCTGCTATGAAAAAAGCTTCAGAAAACGAATTAGCTGGCGTTCTTGGTTACACTGAAGAAATGGTAGTATCAAGTGACTTTATCACTGATCCTAGAACTTCAATCTTTGACGCTAAAGCTGGTATCGGTCTTAATGATAACTTCGTCAAAGTTATTTCTTGGTATGATAATGAGTGGGGTTACTCAAGCAAAGTTGTTGAGTTAATCGAATACATGGTATCAGTAGACAAGTAATAACAATTATTTTCTTAAGATTTGGGGCTGTTGCATATTGCACAGCCCCTTTTTTGATATAATAAAACAGTCAAAAGATAATATTTGTGACATGATATCGCCATAAGGCGAGAAAGTGTTGGCATATGACGCTTGTGGGAGTGCTAATCCCAATTGCTTCAAGGACTAATATACT
>JAOZKH010000196.1 GCA_029935405.1 Vallitaleaceae bacterium
TATTATCATTTTGACAGATATAACTATTACCGTCTATTATATCCTGTTCTATAATATATCTTTGTGGATAACCATCTACCCACTGATTACTATTACCATTTTTATTCATAAATTGACGTGCATTTTCAAAAAGAACAAGAACTTTATCTATATCCTCTGTTTTAGTTTTTCTGATAATCATAATCAAAATCCTTTCAGTTTTATATTAAGTGTATTTCATTTATTTCCTATTATCCACAAGTTTAAAAACTCTAAATCCGAAATGATCATTCCCTCTTGTTACATCAGTATTAACACAAGATGTTATTTTACAAAACTCAGTAGGTCTAGGCCAAGCACCGTCAATCTTTACCATAGACTCTTCTTTACCAGATGTCATGTCTCTAGCTCCATAGGAATCCTGGTTTATTGACCGTGTCCATTCAGTTACACTTCCGCCTAAATCATAAACTCCATAAGGATTTGGCATCAATTCAAAATAAGCAACGACTTGTGGATGTCCTTTGTGTTTGCCTTCACTCTTATCCCATCCACCATTAAAAATAGTATTTTCGTTTGTAATAGTTCCATCATTTGTTGAATACTCCCAATTATCATGTCCTCCCTTTCCTGCCCATCTCAGTTCTTCAATTGAAGGAATAAGGTAATTATAATAATCAGCAAAAGCTTTTGCTCCGTAATATTGAATATGATTAACCGGCCATTGTTTCACTTCTTCAAGTGTTGGCAGTTCACAATCTACATCTAAATGTCCTGCAAATGTGATATTAGGTTTTACACTTCCATCTGCATTATATATATCCTTTGTAAAAGTAATAACTTCTTTTCCTTCAACTTCTGTGTCATCAGGCCAAAAATCATGAAGCTCACCCCAATCTGTAATTTGATCTACTGCATTAGGGAATATATTTGTATCAAATTAAATAGTCCAATTTACTTTGCTTGGGTCCACAACGCTAAATGTTTTTGTGGTGCTATCATAATCAACCATAGATCTATTTAACGGATTCTCCATTTCCCATAACTCATAAGTACCATTTCTATCATGATCTTTAATTACTCTATAACCTAAAATATTTAGCATTTGATGACCTTCATTATCATAAATCATTCTTACAGTATCGCTTTCATCCACAACAGATATTAATCCATCGCTCATTGCAGTATTTAAATAATCTACATATTGTTGATTTGTTATTTCTGTTTTAGCTAATTTAAAAGAAGGAATATTTTCGCCGTCACTTGGAATATCGACAAATTCAACGGTACTTTCATTAATATCGTTACTTTCATTAATATTATCGTTACTTACATTAGTATTACTTTCAATTGATGTATTCGATTCTTCTTTCGAGCATGCTATCATCAGCGATAATAGACATAGTATTGCAATTCCTAGTATCAATACTTTATATTTATTCATCTTAATTCCTCCTAGTAACATACGAATGGATTATAATATTCAATAATTGCTTAAGGTATCAAAGGTAAGTTTAAACATCTTAATCATAATATCAGATAGATTGGCTTTATGCAAAAAATATAGCAACCCTGAAGTAATGATAGATTGACAATAAAAAAGAGCGGGTATATACTAAGTATATACAAAGGAGGCGATTAACATGCTAATGTCCATTAAAAAATGGGGGAATAGCCAAGGTTTAAGATTTTCTAAAGAATTATTAGAGCAATTAAAAATCCAGGTTAATGATGAAGTGAATGTTGAGGTTGTTGAAGAAAAAATAATTATTACAAAAGCACATCCCGATAAAATAGATATTGAAAAACTATTTGCTGATTATAAAGGTGAATATAGGGGTGATGAATTTGATTGGGGTCTACCTAAGGGTGATGAAGTATGGTAATTAAACAAGGAGATATCATTAAGTTTGATTTTAACCCAGCATTAGGCCATGAACAACAAGGGTATAGACCTGCTCTAGTCATAAGCAATGATGTATATAACAAATATACTAATTTACTTATTGTCTTACCGATAACTAACACCAATAGTAAATTCCCTTTACATATTTCATTAGATCAAAGAACACAAACAACTGGTGTTATCCTATGCGAGCATATTAAATCTATAGATAAAACTGTAAGAAAGATTAAGAATGTTGAGGCATTACCTAAGGATCTCCTCGAACATGTTATCGCGATGATTAAAGGAGAAATTGAAATATAGTAGAAATAACTAAGATAGATCTGTCTTTGTCTCTAATAAAAAATCCAACGCATTCATAATCCATATTCCATCTACATTTGCTTTAGGATCTTCATCTAAAGTTAATATATATTTTGGATATGAATTTTTAACTGCTTGTAATACTTTTATCTCTCTATTAAAAGTTTCTTCATTGCGTATACTTAACGCTACTTGAATATACATAATTTCCTCGTGTGTTGTTACAACAAAGTCTATCTCCATTTTATCAACTTTACCAATACTAATCTCATAACCACGTCTAGTTAATTCTAAGAAAATAATATTCTCTAAAATATGTCCAAAATCCCTTTTCTTGCGTCCTAGCAGAAAATACCTTAAGCCTATATCTACAACATAATATTTCTCTTGTGTTTTAAGATATTGTTTTCCTTTTACATCATATCGCTTTACTTTATACAGCACATAACTATCTATTAGTCCTTGTATGTAAGATTCCACTGTATGAGACGAAATTTTTCTTCCCATAGAAGTCATTGTATCACTTATTTTTTTCATTGAAATAGTTGACCCAATTGAATCAAATAAGAATCTAATTACACTATCTAACATCATTGCATCTGAAATTTTATTACGTGAAATAACATCTTTCAAAATAACAGTATTAAAAACACCTTCTAAATAACCTCGGACTAGTTCATAATCATGTCTAAGTTCTATCGCATATGGAAAAGAACTCGTTAGTAAGTACTCATTATATAATTCCTGTTTACTGAAGTATTCTCCCCTTGCAGACGCATATTCCTTTAAGCTAAACGGCAACATAGAAATTTCAACATATCTGCCTGATAACAATGTTGCAAGTTCACTTGATAACATATTTGCATTTGAACCGGTGATATATATATCAACATTTTTTCGTGTAAACAAACTACTAATTACTCTTTCAAATTCTGGTACTTGCTGAATTTCATCAAGAAAAATATAAGTCATATTTTCATGTAAGTTTCCTATAATATGATCATGTAAAATTTTAGGATTTAGCAAATGACTATTATTCATATCCTCAAAATCCAAAACAATTAATTGTTCCGTAGCTATTCCTTGATCAAGTATTCTCTGTTGAAATAACTTTAATAATGTTGATTTTCCACATCGTCGAATACCTGTCACGACTTTTATTAATTGTTTGTGTTTATAATCTTCAAGTTTCTTTAAGTATATTTCTCTTTTAACCATTTTTTCACCTCTGTATTGAGTGTACTTCATTTACTTCCTTTTATCAACAAGTTTTTGAACTCTATTTCATATAATTATTTCCATTTAGGATTATATTTACTTATTACTATTTAAGTTTATATACAACGTTTTTCCCATTACCTATTCGTTCAATTGCATTCTTTTCCTGTAAAGTTTTTAGTAATTTCACAGCCATTGCTTGGGATATTGATAATTCAAC
>JAOZKH010000197.1 GCA_029935405.1 Vallitaleaceae bacterium
TATAATGAATAGCGTTTATAATAAGGTGCTCTTAGAACATATGACATTAGAAGAGGTATATGATAAGTTAAGAGAAATATAATAGCGTAATAGTACTGTAGTATTATTGTGCTAAAAAATCGTGATGAAAAGTGTGTTATAAAAGACGATGTAAATAGGTGGATTGCCAGCTTTAACACAGCTTAACAATTTTATAAATTATGCTGAAATGATAATGCCAGCGTCAAATTACTGGAATGTTATTCATGGTACTAAACCAGGAGATGTTTTAGAAGATGCTGAAGGAATTCAAATAATGAAAATACTTGGTGAAAATATGGCGTATACACTAAAAATGCAGCAAAATGCTTCAATTGAGGCACCTAAATTACAAAAGAAAATTTATACGAATTTTATTAGATAGTACTAACAATTCTTGCAGTTGCATTTATTTTTTATTTTAATTGGACTGTCAAGTGCTCTCTGTATCACTAGTCGGTGTCCACCGGTTATTTTAACTGCCTCTTTTGCACTCATACCTTCACATGGCATTACATATAATATTTGATCATTGCGTAGACCTTTATAATATAGCTCTAGATCTTCGGCGGCCCTATCATTGAGCTGCAGCGCACGCACAGACTTCATTTCCCTCCATACAGGAATATGTTGAGAGTGTGACCCACATAGGTGTATCATTCCTCCGTTAGGATATACTGACAAAAGTCTTTCATCCAAAGGGGCTAAAAATTCTTTATACATTTGAGGGGAAACAAGTTGGTTCGTGCATCCGCACAGCTGTCCATAACCGTGCGGCTGGGTTCTTTCCCATGAAATAACGGGTTGAAGTTGTTCATATGGGATATTGTCTATATACCATCTATGAAGTGTACATAATAAATTATTTATTGTTTCCAAATCATGTTTTGCTTTTTCCGGGTCTAAATACATGGCTGTTAAAATATTTTCTCCATATAAATTGACGGCTATATTTAATGCACTAGCAATCGTCGGCAGTCCAAATAAAGGAAGTTTAGCTCCGCTTTCAACGAATTCCAAAGCTACACTTTTTGCCATATTCCATGTTTCGTTTTTATCCAAATCAGGTAATTTAAGCTCTCCTATTTGCGTTTTAAGGTATTCGTTATACCATTGCCCATCTTTGAAAAAAACTTCAGCGTTCAATATTTTATCAATAAAATGAACGCCATAAGGTCCAAACTCAATGCACAAAGGATTAAATTCATTTTTATCTTCAAATAAATTTTCTGCATTTTTGTCCAATATATTAAGGCTCTCTCTCACCCATAGCTTTGGATTTTCAAATCCTTCACTAGAACTAAAACTTACATAGCCATTTATAGAAAATACGTTTTCCGGGTCTGATCCCGAGTAAATATTTTCAAGTGTTTTAAAACCTTCTTCCCTTTTTTGAATCAACTTTTCATTATTCAAATTCTTGAATTTAATTCCACTCATAATAAATCTCCTTGTATTCTCGTAGTTTTATCCATAACCATCTATATGATAGATATGCATTTTCTTTAGATTGTAAAAATGCCAAATAGTAAATTGCACCTGACCAATGTCAGGTATTAGTCATCACTAAATATATCCATATATGCTTTATATACAAACACCTTATTCCTTGATTTGTTATTGATATTTACTAGAATTCCTATATCAATAAGTTTCTCTGCTAACCTACCTGCTGTGGCATTACTAGTCTCAAGTTTACCCATAATGTCATCTATAGTCGTCGTTGGTTTATCAAACAAACCTTCATATATCACCAAAGCGTTCTCTGAACTTCTTCCTAACGTACTGATTTTTCTCATGTCATTTTCCTTTAATCTACTAATTGCACTTGCCATATTTATGGCTTCTATTGATGTCTTAATAATTCCTTCCATGAAAAACTTAATCCACGTTTCATAGTCACCTTTAGCGTGTATATCATATAAACATTCATAATAGGTTTGTCGATTTTTTTTGAAATATTTTGATAAATACAAGGTTGGTTTATGAAGAATATCTTCTTTTGCCAGATAAAAAGCCATTAACAATCTGCCTACTCTTCCGTTCCCGTCTAAAAAAGGATGAATCATTTCAAATTGACTGTGAATCAATGCTGTTTTAACTAATATTGCTATGTAGTTTTTCTCATGAATAAATTGCTCTAAGTTATCCAAAAGTTCACTCATGTACTCTACTGATGGAGGAACATACGATGCTGTAGATATAGAATATCCACCAATCCAGTTTTGAGATTTTCTAAACTCGCCTGGTGTTTTATTTTCTCCACGAACCCCCTGCATTAAGATCTCATGGATTTCTCGTATAAATCTTAATGATAAAGGTAATGTTTCAAGTCTATCAAATCCGTAATTAACAGCCTTTACGTAATTTTCAATCTCCTTTACATCATCAGGTATCTCATCACTGATTCCTGCTTCCGCTTTTATCAAGTCGGAAAATGTTGCCTGTGTTCCTTCTATTTGAGAAGATAAGGTTGCCTCTTTTCTTGCATACATATATACAAAAAATTCAGGTGAAATCAATCTGTCTGTGACTTCATCAAGACGCCCAATATACCTGTTAGCTTCTGATATCAAGTATATCAATTCATCATCATATTGAATAGTTGGATTTTCAGGTGGTAATCCTTTAGGTACAAAACATTTATATTTACTGATTTCGCTACCAATTTCTATAAATTCCCCTGCTCTATTGTCCATTGAATCCTCCTTTGTTTTCACTTGACTCCTATTTATGATTATAAAGGTTTTTTATTTTCATTTCAATGTTTTTTTTGAAAATAACTAGCTTTTTCTTTTCATACTAAGCACACAATTGAAAATAACCCCTAGGTTCTACTATTTCATTTATTGATATATTTATTTGTCTAAGGGTTAATATTATGTTAAGCTTCTAGCATTACTATTTTTAATATGAGGAGTTGAGTGCATTGTTTAAATTAAAAACAAATAACATTAGAAAAATCGCTTTTGGAATTATTGGTGTTGTGATTATTTTATGTGGAATATTCTATATATACACATTAGATTATTATAGAGCAAGTCCTAATGTAGAAGTGATGTTAGCTGAAGAAAGTGACAGAATTAGTAGTGATAATGGATTAGTAACGATTCAACCGGATAATACTGCAGTTAGTAATATAGGTTTGATATTTTATCCAGGAGGTAAGGTTGATGGAAATCATGCATATTTTGGTGATTATGGAGAACAAGAGGGTGATGGTAAATCATTAATTACCAGAAAAAAACAACAAGAAATAGCAGTAAAAGAAATCGTAAGTTTTATTATTGAGAATTAAGTTGATAGTATGGTTAAGGGGTCAAAACTGCATAGTTGAACTTTCTACCACTACATGTATGCTTGAACACTTTAACCGAGTACTACATATAGTGGTAGATTTAGAGAAACTTAGTTTTGACGCCCTAACCATAGTATTAAATAAGTAAAAAATCAGTCCTAAGCAGAATGTGAAGATATAGGGAGATAGTCAATGAGTTTTATATTAGAGGTATGTGTTGATTCAGTAGAGTCAGCCATTGAAGCACAAAAAGGCGGAGCAAATAGAATTGAGTTATGTAGCAATCTTATTATCGGTGGTACTAGC
>JAOZKH010000198.1:0-2194 GCA_029935405.1 Vallitaleaceae bacterium
TGGGGAAAGCTAATGAAAAACAACAAGTTCCAACAGGACTTAGTTGTTAAAATAGAAGAAAATGCATTAACTAAAGAGCAAAAGCTTGCTCAGGCAATGGATGAATTTACCATGGCTTTTGATATACAAAAACCTATGTGGTTTGATAAAAACACTAAAGAAATGATTAAGTTTTCAAGAACTCATTTTTATGAAGATCAATTCATTGAAACTGTTGATTTTGATTATCTTGAGATTGAAATAATCGAAGAAGATAAATAGATTTGACATCTTAACTTATATATTATCAAAAAATGACATTTGAGCATTTGAAACTTCACGTTCATATAGTGGCATACCAATATACAATTTCTCTTCTTTTGCCCTTTGCTTAAAATACTGATACATCTTTTTAGAATTAACACATGAAGCACTATAATAGTTTTTGTACTTTTTCTGATACTTAGGAACTAAACTACTATCATAGGCTTCTAATTTATTATAAAAATATTCTCTTTGACGATCTCTAAGTGTTACTCCAAATGCAGGATAAATAAATTGAACATCATAGTCTGTGCAAGCCTTTATTATCTTGTCAAGATGTTCTCTATCTTCCATCAAGAATGGCAATTGTGGCATAAGTAACAAGCCAGCTTTTATTCCAAGTGAGTTTAATATTCCAACCGCTTCCATTCGCTCTTTAGGTGTTGGTGCGTTTGGTTCAATGACTTTTGCAAGTTCCTCATCCATTGTTGTTACAGTCATTGCAACAGAAACATAACGTTTTGCAATACGCTCAAGAACATCTACGTCTCTTAGAATCAAGTTACTCTTAGTTGCAAGATGCGCTCGCATATCATAGTGATCCATAATCTCTAAACATTGTCTAGTGAGCGTATATTTTTTTTCAATCGGCATATAGGGATCACTCATAGCACCTGATCCAATCGTATAACGCTTGTACATCTTACTTAAACTCTTCTCAAGTAATGTTGCTGCATTGGTTTTGACAATAATTTCACCGTCAAAATCATCTACATGATAACATTCACTTCTCGAGTCGCAGTATATACAATGATGTTGACATCCTCGATATATATTCATTCCATATTGAACACCAAACCAAGCGGAAGGTTTTTTGGCACGACTAATAATAGTCTTTGATTCAATCTCGGTTATCTTCATTAATCCAACTCATAAAGGCTACCAAATCTATAACCTTCTGCTATCAAATCTCTGATAATATCAGGAAGCGCCTCAGTACTTGACTCTGAAACTGCGTGAAGTAAGATTATAGATCCATTGTGATAATTATCCATTACATGGTTATATGAACCTTCTTTTCCAGGTTGATCCATTGGATCATAATCCTTAAATGCCATACTCCAAAAAATAGTTCTATATCCAAGTTTTCTTGTTAAATACAGCGTTCTTTCACTGTAATTTCCACTTGGTGGTCTAAAGAATGGTGCTATTTTTTCACCTGTTAGTTCAGTAAATTTATCAGCTAATCCTGTAATTTCGGTATATAATTCTTCATCTGTTAATTCTGGTAACTTTGGATGATTAATAGAATGATTTCCTATAACATGTCCTTCATCAACCATTCGTTGAACCAAGTCGCCTGCACTATTGATATAATGTCCTGTTACAAAAAACGTTGCTTTAACATTATTTTCTTTTAGTACATCTAAAATTGTTTCAGTATAACCATTTTCATAACCTTCGTCAAAAGTCAGATAAACAACTTTTTCATCCGCGACTTTAGTATTTATAAAATAAGCATCGAATAATGTTAAGTCAATATTATAGTATCCTGTAACTGGCGCGTGCTCCGTGTTTCTTCTAAACGACCAACCTTCCATTGTATTATCAAGATCATTAACATCAACTTCTAATTCATAAGGTTCATCATTAGTAAATTGGGTGATAAATAATGTTTCTTCTACTATATCTGGTTCCTCTGTCGGCTCTTCTGTAGGCTCTTCTATAGGTTCCTCTATTGGCTCTTCTGTTGGTTCCTCTATTGGTTCTTCTATCGGTTCATCTTTATCATCATTATTGTCAAATTCAATTTTTTCTTCCGTTCCGTCAGGTTCGATTTTATATACATCCATACATCCTGTAATAATAAAAATTATTATCAGAAATAACACAATCATTTTTTTCATATTCTCACCACTATTCCTCTCATTTACCATGACAAAACTACTAA
>JAOZKH010000198.1:2294-3616 GCA_029935405.1 Vallitaleaceae bacterium
TTTATTGGAATTTTTCAAAGAAAATAAACTTCCAATAATCATAGATTTCATATATACTAATATATAACAGATTGTTACTATTATCAATGTTTTTGAAAGGAAAAAAATCAATGAATGTATTAGACAGATTTTTAAAATATATCAAAGTAGAAACAACTTCAGATGAAAGCTCTAGAACATGCCCTAGTACTAACGGACAATTAACGCTTGGAAAAATGCTTGTAGATGAACTTAAAGAAATAGGCTTGGCAGATGCTAATATGGATAAAAACGGCTATGTAATGGCTACATTGCCAAGTAATATAGATGAAGATGTTCCAGTTATCGGTTTTCTAGCTCACATGGATACAGCACCTGATTTAACAACCAAGAATATCAATCCAAGAATTGTTAAAGATTATGATGGTGGTGAAATCATTCTTAATAAAGACCTTAACATCACTCTTTCACCTAAAGACTTTCCTGAAATACAGTCTTATAAAGGTCAAGATATTATAGTTACAGACGGACGAACACTATTAGGTGCTGATGATAAAGCTGGAATAGCTGAGATAATAACAGCTGTTGCAACTCTTATTGATAACCCCGATATTAAGCATGGTACAATCAAAGTGGGATTCACTCCTGATGAAGAAATCGGTCGTGGTGCTGATAAGTTTGATGTAGAGAATTTTGGTGCAACGTATGCTTACACAGTAGATGGTGGCGCAATAGGTGAATTAGAATATGAAAGTTTTAACGCTAATAACGCTAGTTTAATTATACATGGTCGCAATGTTCACCCAGGTTATGCTAAAGACCGTATGATCAACTCAATGGAAATAGCTATGGAACTTCATGCTATGCTTCCAAAGGCAGAACAACCTCAATATACTAGTGATTATGAAGGCTTCTATCACCAAACTTTTATAAAAGGAAATGTAGAACAAACTTCTACTGCATATATACTTCGTGATCATGACAGAGCAAAGTTCGAAGTCAGAAAAAATATTCTTAAAGAAACTGTAGCTTTTATTAATACAAAATATGGCGATAAAACCGTAGAACTTGAAATGAAAGATTCTTATTATAATATGGGCGAAAAGATCGAACCAGTATTTCATATTGTTGATATTGCCAAGCAAGCAATGCTTGACTTAGATATCGAACCTCTAGTACATCCTATCCGTGGAGGTACAGATGGTTCAAGATTATCCTATATGGGCTTACCTTGTCCAAATATTTTTACTGGTGGTCATAATTTTCATGGAAAACATGAATTTATACCTGTACAATCAATGGAAAAAGCAGTTGATGTCATTCTCGGTATTATTAAAGGTTAT
>JAOZKH010000199.1 GCA_029935405.1 Vallitaleaceae bacterium
CAAGATGAGAAAAACGTATTGATTAGCCTATTGAAAAAAATCAAATAGGCTTTACTTTTACATACATACTACTAATTAGTAATAAAATAAAGGAGCGAATTATGGAAACAAAAAAACTAGAATTAATAGAATTTACAGACCCAGTATGCACTTGGTGTTGGGGGAGTGAACCCATTTTACGAAAAATCGAAACAAGATTTGGCAATCAGGTGAAAATTAAATATGTTATGGGTGGCTTGGTCAAAGATATTCGTGATTTTCATGATAGCTATAACCACATTGGTGGTGATGCAGAACGTTCAAATCAAGAAATTGCAAAGCATTGGCTTGAAGCATCATCAAGACATGGGATGCCAGTAAAAGTAGAAGGCTTTAAGTTGTTTACAGAGGACCACCCATCAACTTATCCCCAAAATATCGCTTTTAAAGCAGCTCAATTTGACAATCAATCACTAGCAGACAAATTCCTCAGACGTATAAGAGAAGCATCTGCATCAGAAGCGAAACAGACAAACAAGCAAGAAATTCTCATCGAACTAGCTTCAGAAATAGGTTTGGATATTGCACAATTTATAAGTAGAATTGAAGATGGCTCTGCAGAAACTGAATTCAAAAAAGATTTACAAACTACGCGTAAATATGGTGTTTCTGGATTTCCAACTTTTTTAGTTCGATATGGTGAAAAAGAAATGCTTATAAAAAGCTTTCAAGGGTTTGAAGCATTTAAATCCATAATTCAATCAGTGAGCAATTATGAAATTATTGATATAGTTCCTGAAAAGACAGAAGAAAACCTCCTGATGTTTATTAGGAAGTATGGTCGTGTAGCACCAGTTGAAATTCAATTTAGTTTTGATTTAAACGAAGTAGAAGCTAATGAGTTATTAGAACAATTAATTAAAAAAAAATTATGTAGAAAAGTAGCAGCAGGGAATGGTAGCTTTATCGAAGCCATCAACAATCCAACATCATGTGACGTCACCGCTCACATATGCGCAGTATAGTTTAATCAATAATAGTTTTAATAAAACAAGAAGGTCGGCTAATAAATTTGTTTAAAAATATAGAAATTCCAAGAGGTGTTTTTAATGAAACAGAAGTTAGTGCTTAAGAAAGTAATTCGAAATTTTCAACTACTCTAAATTGCTTAACAAATTTTGCAAGTAACAGGCAGTGCGTTTATATATTTCATATAAGGAAAAGAATTGAAATATGATGTAGATTGTAGTATGTTAAATCAAAGAGTAAAAACTCTATTCTTAAAGGAGGAATACATGAATGCTTTTCACTACACATAATATTGGAAAACTAAGTATTAAAAATCGATTTGTATGTTCGGCTACACAAGACAATGAAGTTGATGTTAATAAGCAGATTCAACCTCAAACCTTACAAAAATATGAAACACTTGCAAGAGAAAATGTTGGAATGATTATAACAGGGGGAGTATCAGCTGTAAAATTGAAAATGATTGATGAGTCAATATATGATTATGAAATGCTTCATATAGAAGGAATAGAGAAAATACCTAAAATCGTTCATGAAACTGCTATAGATTGTAAGGTTATCGCCCAGTTGTCACAGGATCCAATATATTTTGTTCCATCAGAGTATATTAGTCCTTGGAGAATGGAAGGGTTACATATTTGTAACCGAGATGAGATACTTTTTATTGAGCAATGTTTTATTAAAACAGCTATCAAAATGAGAGACGAAGGATACGATGGTATTCAACTTCATTGTGCTCATGGTGGGCTTTTATCTCATTTTATGTCACCACATTCTAACAATAGAACAGATGATTATGGTGGAAATACAAGAAATCGTTGTCGTATTGTATCTAATATAATAGAAGGTGTCAAAGAAGTGGATCCAGATTTTGTAGTGATGATAAAAATGAATTGTACAGAACATTTTGAAGACGGGATGAACGCAGTTTCACTACAAGAATCAGTAAGTATTCTAGAAGATGCAAAGATAGATGCTATAGAATTTTCAGGAGGTATGTGGGAAGCAATAATGCTTAGTGATGGTGAATTAGGATTCCCAGCGGTTCCTGCACTAGAATCTCACACAATGATTCAAGACATTAGTAAACAAACATATTATAGATCGTATATAGAAAACATTAATATTAGTGTACCTGTAATTTTAGTTGGCGGAAACAAAAATTATACTGTAATGGAGCAAGCAATTAAAGATAATGTAGCTGATTTTGTTGCACTTTGCAGACCATTAATATGTGAACCGGATTTAATTACTAAATGGAAAAGGGATCATCAATATAAACCTATTTGTATAAGTTGCAACACTTGCATATATGATATGTTCATGCATCCAGGATTTGAAGAAGTCCAAAAAGTACATTGCTTATATCAAATGAGCAAACAATCAAGTGAATGGAACTGTAGGTTCAAAGAAGGGGTTAAGTGGATTAAAAATTGGAAATCTGAGAATATATAATTTTAATTGTAATAATAAATTGCTACTAAAGCCGTTCATGCTCATGAATTTATTATGGGATTTAAAGATGGATATAAAACTAAGTAAACAAGGCATCACAGAATCTGGTAGTCACGATGAATTAATGAATAAAAAAGGCCATTACTACGATCTATACATGGCTCAGTTTAAAACTGCTGATAAAATAATTGAAATTTGTTCATAGACCATAATTAGATAATTGACAAAATTTCAAGTCATTGATCTTATCTACTTATAAGTAGGTTACTTATAAGTAGATAAGAGGTGTGTATATGTTTTTAGGACGAAAAAAAGAACTACAGACATTGATGTCTTTATATGAAAAAGATGGTATGAATTTTGTGGTGACTTACGTTTTTTCAGGTTGACAAGCTGTTAGAAGGTCCTCGTCTTACGTTTTTCACTCATTCTTTCTTTACGAGCAGCTTTTTGAAGATTATAGGCGGCTTCTTTTTTTAACTTTACATAAGATTCATATCTTTTTGCATCTAAATCACCATCAGCAATTGCTGTTTGTATTGCACAACCAGGTTCTGATTTGTGCGAACAATTTCTGAATTTACACTGAGTTTCTAGTTTAGTAATATCACTAAAAGTCTGATCAATTCCGCTACCATCATCCCAAATCCCTAACTCTCTCATACCTGGAGTATCCATTAGAATAGTACCGTTATCTAACTTAATAAGTTCTCGATGAGTTGTTGTGTGTCGACCTCTAGCATCATCTTCTCTTATAGTATTAACTTTCATCATATCTTGCCTTGCTAAGGTGTTGATAAGTGTTGATTTACCTACACCTGAGGCTCCAAATAGTGCAATGGTATTTCCAGGAATCAAGTATTGTTCAAGTTCCTCTAAGTTGATACCATATAAAGAACTGACACAATGAACATTAACACCAGCTGCAATGTATTCGATCTCTTCTTTAACTTCAGTAATATTATCAGCTAGATCTGCTTTAGTTAAGATGATAACAGGAACAGCGCCTGTATCCCAAGCAGTGATAATATACCTTTCAAGTTTCCTTATATTTAATTCTTTATTCATTGATGTAACTATAAACATATGATCAAAGTTGGCACCTTGAACCTGTTCTTTAAAGTCGTTTCCAGCAATTTTTCG
>JAOZKH010000059.1 GCA_029935405.1 Vallitaleaceae bacterium
TGAAAGTTCCTATTTGAATTTTATGACTAGGAGACTGTCATAAAATGTCAAGGATGTTTTCCTTTCGTGAATAATCCGCAAGCGGAACGAGACGGAGTCTCTTTATTCTTTGACTGCATGAAAGTTCCTATTTGAATTTTATGACTAGGAGACTGTCATAAAATGTCAAGGATGTTTTCCTTTCGTGAATAATCCGCAAGCGGAACGAGACGGAGTCTCTTTATTCTTTGACTGCATGAAAGTTCCTATTTGAATTTTATGACTAGGAGACTGTCATAAAATGTCAAGGATACTTTCTCTCCGTGAACAATTCGCTTTGCGAAGCGAGGCATAGCCTCTTTATTCTATACTAACATATATTGTGAGAATAAAGAATATAAATGGTATTAATAAATTGCTTGCATAAATATTAATAAAAATGTATAATAATCAATAAATTGCATGAAAGTAAATATATTTTACATGAAGAAAGTAAATGGTTATAATATAAATAAAGGAGCCAATTATGGAATGGTTAAATAATGGTATTAATTCACCAAAAGGCTTTAAGTCAGCAGGAATTCATTGCGGAGTAAAAAGAAAAAGAAAAGATTTATCTATTATAGTTTCTAAAAGTCCATGTCAATATGCAGGAGTTTATACAAAAAACCTTGTTAAAGCAGCACCGGTTATATGGAATATGGAAAGACTTAATAAAAATGATCTAATATTTGGAGTAGTAATAAATAGTGGTAATGCAAATGCTTGTACAGGCGAGAAAGGTTATAAAGACTGTGTAAACATGGCAATACAATTTAGTGATGGACTAAATGAACTTAAATATAATACTATAATAAAGAAGGAAAATGTATTAGTAGCATCAACAGGTGTAATAGGGATACCTTTAAAAATGAATGTTATTAGTGAAGGTATTAATACTATTGTAAAAACAGCATCATCAAGTAAAAAAAGTGGATTAGATGCAGCAGAAGGTATAATGACTACTGACAAATTTACAAAAGTTAAAGCATTAAAAATAAAAATTAAAGATAAAGAAGTTATTATAGCTGGAATGAGCAAAGGTTCTGGAATGATACATCCTAATATGGGCACAATGTTATCATTTATTACAACGGATGCTAATATTTCATCTGAACTACTAACTGAAATATTAAAAGAGTCAGTAAACGATACATATAATATGATTAGTGTTGATGGTGATACATCAACAAATGATATGGTTATTGTTCTTGCAAATGGCGAAAGTGGTTCTTGTGAAATTATAAAAAATAGTGAAGAATATTATGTATTTAAAGAAGCGATTAACAAACTAAATGAAGAACTTGGAAAACTTATTGTAAAAGATGGAGAAGGAGCAACAAAATTTATTGAAGTACAGGTAAATGAAATGAATAATGTAGAAGAAGCAAAAAAAATGGTTCATGCTGTTATCACTTCAAATTTAGTTAAAACTGCTTTTTTTGGTGAAGATGCAAACTGGGGAAGAATTTTGTGTGCACTTGGATACTCAGGTGCTGACTTTGATCCAAGTAAGGTTGATATTAAGTATGTGAGTGCATCTGGTGAGATATTATTATTAGATCAGGGACAACCAGTTAAGTTTGATGAGGATTATGCATTAGAGATATTAAAGCAAGAAGAGATTAAAGTGATAGTCAACTGTAATCATGGGAATAGTAGTGCAAAAGGTTGGGGGTGTGACTTTAGTTATGATTATGTAAAAATAAATGGTGACTACAGAACCTAGTATCAACTTTAAGAAAGTAGGAAAATTATGCAAAAATTTATTAATAAAGCAAATATTCTTGTAGAAGCTTTACCATATATTAAAGAATTCAACGGTAAAATAGTAGTTATTAAGTATGGTGGTTCAGCAATGGTAGATGAAGTGATAAAAGAAAAAGTTATTGAAGATATTGTATTGTTTAAATTAGTTGGGTTTAAACCTGTTATAGTACATGGTGGAGGCGAGGAAATTTCAAAAACACTTAAAGCTATGGGGATGAAATCCGAATTTTATAATGGACTAAGAGTTACAACAAAAGAAACAGCAGAAGTGGTCGAAATGGTATTATCAGGTAAAATAAATAATGATATTGTACAGCTTATTCAAAATCACGATTTAAATGCAGTTGGAATATCTGGCAAAGATGCTAAAACTTTAAAAGTAGATAAAAAGATAGTTAAAGGCAAAGATATTGGTTATGTAGGAGAAGTGAAAGAGGTGGATACAACGTTGATAAAATCACTAATTGCTAATGATTTTATTCCTGTAATTGCACCTATTGGAACTGATAATACTGGTACAACTTATAATATAAATGCTGATTATGCAGCTTCAGCTATTGCTGGAGCATTAGAAGCAGAAAAATTGATTTTTTTAACAGATGTTGAAGGTGTGTTAAAAGACATAAATGATAATACGTCTTTGATTTCAGTGATAAAGACTTCAGAAGTTAATGACTATATTGATAAAGGAATAATATCTGACGGAATGATTCCAAAAGTTATGTGTTGTGCCTATGGAATTGATAAAGGAGTTAAAAATGTTCATATTTTAGATGGACGTGTAGAACATAGTATGTTGTTAGAAATTTTTACGAAAAATGGTATTGGCACCATGTTTGGAAGCTAACAGGAGGAAAGTTATGTATAATAAAAAAGCTTTGATGAATACATATATGCAATTACCAAATGTTTTTACTCATGGTGAAGACATTTATTTATTTGATGAAGAAGGTAATAAATATTTAGATTTTGTAGCAGGTATTGCTGTTAACGGATTAGGCTATAGTAGTAATGTATTAAAAGATGCCCTTAAAGAACAGGTGGATAAACTGCTTCATATTTCAAATTTATATTATACAGACACAATGCTAAAGGCTGCAAATAAAATAACAAAAGTGACTAAAATGGATAAAGTATTTTTCTGTAATTCAGGTTCTGAGAGCATAGAAGCTGCTTTGAAATTAGCGAGAAAATATGCGAAATATAAAGGGTATGAAAATCGATATGAATTTATAACAATGAAAAATTCCTTTCATGGACGTACAATGGGTGCAATTTCTTTGACAGGTCAAACAAGATATCAAAAGGGGTTAGCCCCACTATTACCTAGTGTGAAATACGCTGAATTTAATAATTTTGAATCGGTTAAAAATCTGGTTAATAGTAATACATGTGCTGTTGTAGTAGAGGTAATTCAAGGGGAAGGTGGAATTATTCTTGCTGATAAAATCTTTCTTGAACAAGTGAGAGCACTTTGTGATGATAAGGATATTTGTCTTGTGTTTGACGAGGTACAAACAGGAGCAGGTCGCCTTGGGTATCCTTGTGGTCATATGTACTTTGATGTTAAACCTGATATAATGACGATGGCAAAAGGATTAGGTGCTGGTGTACCCGTTGGAGCATGTCTTGCAACAGAAAAAATTGCTAAAGGATTTAATCCTGGAGATCATGCCTCTACGTTTGGAGGAAATCCATTGGTTATGGCAGCTGTAAATATTGTTGTTGATGAAATGTTAAACGATTCAATGATGGAACATGTCAGGAGTGTTGGTGAGTACTTACATAAGCAATTAACATTATTAAAAAGTGAATTTAAGTGTATAAAAGAAGTTAAAGGAATAGGACTTATGCAAGGAATTTCTTTAACTTATCCACCAAAAGAGTTAACATCTAAAGCTTATGAAAACGGATTATTGTTAGTAGGTGCAGGTACAGATGTTGTTAGATTTGTTCCACCATTAGTAGTTGAAAACAAACATATTGATATGATGATTGACATCTTAAGGAAGGTGCTATAATATATGGATATTATGTTATATATTGAAAGGAAAAGAAATGTATAAAATTGTAGAAAAAGAAGTTTTGAATTCTGTTGTACAAAAAATGGTTATAGAAGCACCTTTTGTTTCAAGAAAATGTGAGCCGGGTCAATTTATTATACTTAGGATTGAAGAAGGTGGAGAAAGAATTCCGTTAACTATAATGGATTTTGATAGAGATGCAAAAACAGTTACTATTGTTTTTCAGGTATTAGGGCATACGACTAGCATATTAGCTACTAAAAAAGTAGGCGATGAATTATTAGATTTTGTGGGTCCTTTAGGGAAAGCTACAGAACTTCATAATCATAAGAGAGTTCTTGGTATTGCAGGAGGAGTGGGTTCAGCACCATTGTATCCACAACTTAAAAAGTTAAGTGAGTTAGGTGTAGAAGTTGATGTGATTATAGGTGGACGCACTGATGAATTAGTTATATTAGGTGACGAATTTGCTAAGTTTTGTAAAAACGTATACTATGCAACAAATGATGGTTCTAAAGGCACAAAAGGCTTTGTTACAGATGTTTTAGTCGACTTACTAAATAAAGGGGAACAGTATGAGGAGGTAATAACAATTGGGCCACTTATTATGATGAAAGCAGTAGTTTCTGTTACCAAACCTTTAAATATAGCAACAGGTGTGTCAATGAATCCAATTATGATCGATGGAACAGGTATGTGTGGCGGTTGTCGCGTAACTGTTGGTGGCGAAACTAAATTTGCCTGTGTTGATGGACCTGACTTTGATGGATTGCTTGTAGATTTTGATATGGCAATGAATAGACAAACTTATTATAAAGAGGAAGAAAGCCATATTTGTAAAATGGATGATAAAAGAAAAGAAGGTGTAAATAATGGCTAATATGAGCTTAAAAAAGGTAAAAATGGATGAACAAGACCCTAATCTTAGGAATAAAAACTTTTTAGAAGTAGCATTAGGTTACACTTTAGAAGAAGCCATAGAAGAAGCAAATAGATGTATTGAATGTAAACACTCACCATGTAAAAACGGTTGTCCGGTTAATATTCAGATTCCTGAATTTATTCATGCTATAAAAAACGGAGATATAGAAGAGGCATATTCGATTGTTACTGATGATAATGGATTGCCGGCAATTTGTGGTAGAGTTTGTCCCCAAGAAAATCAATGTGAAGGAAGATGTGTTAGAGCGATTAAAGGCGAATCTGTTGGTATAGGTCGTTTAGAACGATTTGTTGCAGATTGGCATATGGCAAATGCTAAAGATAAGAAAGTAGAAATCAAGAAAAAAACTGAAAAAGTAGCTATAGTAGGAAGTGGTCCAGCTAGCTTATCTTGTGCCGCGGATTTAGCGAAATATGGATATGATGTAACAATGTTCGAAGCATTACATGAATTAGGTGGGGTACTTATGTATGGTATACCTGAATTTAGATTACCTAAAGATCTTGTGCAAAAAGAGATTAACCAAGTGTTAAACCTTGGTGTAAAAGTTGAGAAAAATGTAATTATTGGTAAATCACTTGATATAGAAGATTTATTTGAAGATGGATTTAAAGCAGTTTTTATTGGAAGTGGAGCTGGATTACCAAGATTTATGAATGTACCTGGAGAAGATTTAAATGGAGTATATTCGTCTAATGAATTTTTAACAAGGGTTAACTTGATGAAAGCATATGATTTCCCTAATAATCACACGCCTGTAAGATTAGGGGATATAGTTGCAGTTATTGGTGGTGGTAATGTTGCAATGGATGCTGCTAGAACAGCTAAAAGATTAGGTGCTAAGGAAGTACATGTAATATATAGAAGAAGTATGGAAGAATTACCAGCTAGACAAGAGGAAATTCATCATGCTATTGAAGAAGAAATTCAATTTGATTTATTAAGAAATCCAGTTGAAGTATTAGGTGAAGATACAATTGTCAAAGGTATCAGGGTAATTAAAATGGAATTAGGTGAACCTGACGAGTCAGGAAGAAGGCGTCCTGTACCTATTAAAGGTAGTGAATATATAATGGATGTTGATAATGTTATTATTGCTATTGGTCAAACTCCGAATCCATTGTTAATAAATACAACTAAAGAATTAAAAACTAATAATAGAGGTTGTATTATGGTTAATGAAGAGACAATGGAAACAACAATGAAAAATGTTTATGCAGGTGGTGACGCAGTAACTGGTGCAGCAACTGTTATATTAGCTATGGGTGCAGGAAAACAAGCAGCAAAATCTATACATAATAAACTTGTTTTTGATTCAAGAAAATGAGTATGAAAATATATAATTAAAAATCTAGAAACAGTTAAATAAATAATTCTACTACATATGGCGTAAAGATAATGATTCCCATTATTATAGCTCCAACAGCTGTTACAAGGACAGCGCCAGCACATACGTCTTTAACTATTTTAACATCGTCGTGATGATTAGGTTCTAACCAATCTAGTGTGTTTTCAACGGCGGTGTTAATTAATTCTGCAAAAAGTACCATTGATGAAATAACAGTTATAAATAACCATTCAGTTGTCGTTAAGTGGAAGAATAATCCTATAATAATTGTTATTGAAAGCAATATTAAGTGAATTCTAAAATTCCTTTCATTTTTAATTGTATATATGACACCATCTATGGCGTGATTGAAACTTTTAATAAATGCTCTCATGCTATTTCTCCAATTTCTCAAAATATTTTAGTACGTCTACAAGTAAGTTGTAAATAGGTTTTATCTCCTATTGTGAAGTGTTCGTTTAAATTAGATAATATTAATTACAGATTAGCTAATGATGGTAATACTTTCTATGTTTTTTAACCATAATGCACTTGTTGAGTCACTTGGCATACGTAAGTCACCACGAGGTGAAAGACATATTGAACCGACTTTTGGACCATCAGGTAAGGTGCTTCGCTTAAATTGTTGACTAAAGAATCTACGATAAAACATCGTCATCCACATATGGATTGTTTTATCGTCATAAGTATTATTAAATGCGATTTTGGCCAATGTAAAAATTTTAGTCGGATAAAAACCATAACGCAACATGTTGTATAAGAAAAAGTCATGTAGTTCATAGGGTCCTATAAGTTCTTCAGTTTTTTGTGATATAGCACCATTTTCTGAGGGTGGTAATAATTCTGGTGAAACAGGTGTTTTTAGTACATCCGTTAGAATTTCATTAACTAAGGCTTCGTTATCAGCATCATTTTCTTTATTATGTGATACCCATTCAACTAAGTATTTAACTAAAGATTTTGGAATTGAGGAGTTAACTCCATACATAGACATGTGATCTCCATTGAATGTTGCCCAGCCTAAAGCCAATTCAGATAAGTCGCCAGTTCCTATAACGATACCACCATGTTTACCTGCTAAATCCATTAAAATTTGAGTTCGCTCTCTTGCTTGAGAATTTTCATATGTCAAATTATGGATATTGATATCGTGATTAATATCTTTGAAATGCTGTTTAACTGCATCTCTAATAGGGATTTCAAGTATAGTTATATGTAAAGCTTTCATAAGATTAATTGCATTGTTATAGGTTCTATCAGTTGTTCCAAAACCAGGCATTGTTACACCAATGATTTCTTTTCGATCTCGCTTCAATAAGTCAAAAGTTTTAACACTAACAAGAAGTGCTAGTGTAGAATCTAAGCCACCTGAAATACCGATAATTGCTTTTGGTGTACCAATATGCGTCAATCTTTTGGCAAGAGCGGTTGTTTGAATGTTGAAAATTTCTTCACATCTTAGTTCGCGTTTTTTGATATCAGAAGGTACAAAGGGATGAGAATCAATGTAAGTTTCTAATTTTCGTTGTATTAATAGCTGGGTAAATTCAACTTTACGACAGATAAAAGTTAATTCTTGAAGTTTGCATTCTCTATGGGTATTTGAATGATATCTATCATACTCTAGTTTTTCAAGATCAATATCAGTATATTGATAGGTTGCATCTAAACTAAACCTATTATTTTCTTTAACTATATTACCATTATTAGCAATGATACAATGTCCACCATAAGTAACATCAGTTGAGGATTCTCCAAAACCGGAGGAAGCATAGATATAACTGCTTAACATTCTTGCAGACTGATTTTTGATAAGGTCAAGTCTGTACTCACTTTTTCCGATTAGTTCATTACTAGCAGAAAGATTTGCAATAACAAGTGCTCCTTGTAATGCTTGATGAGTACTTGGAGGAATGGGTGCCCATAGGTCTTCACATATCTCTACACCAAATTTTAAGTAGGGTGATTCTATTCCAGTAAATATTAAATCAGCACCTATAGGAACTTGCGTATCAAACAAGGATACAGTATCAGTCATTAGCATATTTGCACTTGCAAACCATCTAGTTTCATAATATTCATTATACGTAGGTAAGTATGACTTAGGTATAATTCCTAATATAGTATCGTTTTGAATAACGGCAGCACAATTGTAGACTGCATCTTCTACAAGAAATGGAAACCCAACTATAACAATTGAATGTTTGTTTTTGGTATGTGATTTGATTTTAGATATTGCAGCTAAACTATCATCTAAAAGTAAACGTTGATGAAACATGTCGGCCATAGTATATCCTGTAACTGAAAGTTCAGGTAATACAAGTAAATCAACATTGTCATGATTAGCTTTGTTATAAGTAGTTATTATTTCATTCGTATTGTGTATGATATCACCAAGTAGTAACTTTGGAGTCGCTGTTGCAACACGAGAATAGCCTGTAAGGTTCATAATTCACCATCCTTATAGAGTATATAGGTTTAATTTCTGTATTTATTTATTATTTTAACATATTTTTTTCGATAATTGTTGTATGTAAATGATTTTTTTTGTAAAATAGAGAGGAGACATTAAAATGTAACATGAAAGGATTATAAATGATAAGAGAAAATCCAGATGAAACTTATGACATGGGAGTTCAAAAACATATTGCTTTAGTAGCGCATGATAACAGAAAAAAAGATTTGATTAATTGGATTAAGGAGAATCAAGCGGTATTGGCAACTCACTTTTTATATGGAACAGGAACAACAAGTAAATTGATTACTCAAGAAACAGGGTTGCCAGTAAGAGCTTATAAGAGTGGTCCATTAGGTGGTGACCAGCAAATAGGAGCAAGAATAATTGAGAATGAAATTAATTTTTTGGTGTTTTTCTGGGACCCATTAGAAGCACAGCCGCATGATCCTGATGTTAAAGCGTTGCTTCGAATCGCGGTATTATATGACATACCAGTTGCTATGAATGTTGCATCTGCTGACTATATGTTCCACTCAAAATTAATGAATCAGAAGTATAAAAGAGTTGTTATTGACTACAGCAGTCGTTTACAGAGAAAAATAAATGTTTAAGAACTCCTAAGGGAGATTAAATGAAAAGTAAAATTGTATTAATTATTGTTTTTGCTGTTTTTGTATTAATATCAGGAATAATATACATGAATGTATTAACTAAGGAATCTGAGATATATTACAAGTTTGAAAAAGTTAATGAAAGTATAGATGATGATATTATTGAAAATGAAGTAATTTCAGAGAATATTCAATCTGATAAAAGTATTACAGAGTCAGGATTAGAAGAATTTGCAACAACTTCATCTAGCCAAGTTGTTGTATACCTACATGGAGCAATAATAAGTCAAGGTGTATATAAGTTAAAACCTGGAGCTAGAGTATATGAAGCTTTAGAATTAGCTGGTGGTATGCAAGAGAATGCATCATCGGGTCATGTGAATTTAGCTAGAGTTCTTATAGATGGTGAAAGCGTGTATTTTCCAACGAAGGACGAAGTAATCTTAATTAGTGAACAAGAAGAAGTGATTAAAGATGATAGAGTTAATATTAACAAAGCAACGATGGAAGAACTGATAACACTTCCAGGAATTGGTGATACAAAAGCTAGAAGTATTATTGCATATCGAACATTAAATGGTGATTTTTCAAAGACAGAGGAAATAATGAAGGTAAGCGGTATTAAGGAATCATTATTTGATACGATAAGCGTGCTAATCAGAATAAAATAAAGCTATAATAGTGATAAATGTGACACTATTAAATTAACTAAAGGGTGGTTACAATGAATAAAAAGATTTTGGTTGTTGATGATGAAAAATTAATAGTCAAAGGAATAAAATTTAGTCTTGAACAAGAAAACTATATAATTGATAGTGCTTATGATGGGGATGAAGCCATCAAACTTGCGAAAACTAATGATTATGACTTGATTATATTAGATGTAATGCTTCCTAAAAAGGACGGATTAGAAGTTTGCCGTCATATTAGAGGGTTTTCAACAGTTCCAATAATAATGTTAACAGCTAAAGGTGAAGATATGGATAAAATATTAGGCCTTGAATTTGGTGCGGATGATTATATGACTAAACCTTTTAATATCATGGAGTTAAAAGCAAGAATGAAAGCAATAATAAGACGAAATACTTTTGTAAGTAATAAGAAAGAACAAGAAGAAAATACAACAATTTTGACGGATGATCTCGAAATACAGAGAGAAAGCCGCAGAGTTTTTGTCTCTGGAAAAGAGACAAATCTTACCGCTAAGGAATTTGATTTACTTGAATTGTTTATTCTTAATCCTAATAAAGTATATTCTAGAGAGCAACTTTTAAATATTGTTTGGGGATATGATTTCCCTGGAGATGTCAGAACAGTAGATGTACATGTTAGAAGGCTTAGAGAAAAGGTCGAAAAAACCCCAAGTTCTCCAAAATATGTACAGACTAAGTGGGGTGTTGGTTATTATTATCAGAAATAAAAGAAGAAAAAGAACAGCGATAAGTATACGGATCACCTTATTTTTTTCCTTAGTATCTATGGGTCTTGCTACTGTTGTTATATTGTCTGTTATAGTTATTTCTTCAACAAACCAAAGTTACACAACTGAAAAAAAGAAAGAATTATATCGCCAAGCTAATACGATTGCAATTAGTTTGGTCACTACAGGTTATTTTAATGAAATGAGAGATAAAAGTTATCTTGCTACTATACAAGCAAGTGTTGCAGGAAGAGGATTAGTTCTTAATAAACATGGAATAATACTTTTTGATTCAAATCATTTAGATGTTGGAAAGTCTTATGCAACAATACAAGTTGTAGACGGGTTACAAGGAAATAGTTCATATTATTTTATGGAAGAAGCAAATTTAGCGATGGTTACGGTACCTATTTTAGATGCTGATTTTAATTCAGTTTTAGGTGTTGTTGTTGTATCGGATAGCTTTGATGATATAGACGAATCAATTTCTCAACTCATGAATTTAACATTATTAGTTGCAGTGTTTTTAATTGTAATGGTTAGTTTAGTAAGTTATTATATTAGTAATAATTTTAATAAGCCATTTAAAGAACTTATAGAACATATTAATCGGTTTTCTGGTGGGCATGTAAGTGAAACCATTGAAGTAAAAGGTAATAAAGAAATTGAGGAAATTGCCATATCATTTAATGATATGATTAAAGAACTTGAAGCGACAGAATCAAATCGTAAACAATTTGTTGCAAATGTAAGTCATGAATTAAAAACTCCACTAAGTTCAGTGAAAGTACTTGCAGAATCTTTATTACATAGACCTGATGTACCTATTGATATTTATCAAGAGTTTTTAAGTGATATTAATCAGGAAGTAGACCGGGAGACTAAGATAATTAATGATCTATTAAAATTAGTTACTCTAGACAAAAAAGAAAATCCTCTTATCGTTACAAAGGTTGTAATAAATGAATTGATAGAGAATGTAATGAAGAGATTAAAACCATTAGCAGATATTAAAAACGTACAGATGTATTTGGAAAGTTATAAAAAAATTATTGTAGAAGTAGATGAAACAAAAATTGAGTTAGTTATAACTAATTTGATTGAAAATGCCATTAAGTATAATAAGTTTGATGGAGTTATAAATATTACACTTGATACTGAATATAAAGATGTAGTTATCTCAGTTAGAGATACAGGAGATGGAATTGCAGAAGAGAGTATTGAATTAATTTTTAAGAGATTTTATCGTGTTGACAAAACAAGGTCGAGAGCTACTGGCGGAACAGGACTTGGACTATCAATCGTTAAACGATCTGTGCACATGCATAAAGGGACTGTTGAATGTATAAGCGAAGTAGGCGAGTGGACTGAGTTTATAATAAAATTACCTTTAAAACAAGGGAAAAGAGTTGGTGAAAATGGAAATAAAGATAACGAAAAAAAATAGCGCTTTTATTTTAATTCAGATTTTAACTTTAAGCTATTTGACAATTTTTTTCACTGGATGTATGAATGATGTTAATGAACCACAAAGTGTTAATAAAAATACTGTTATGCTTTTAGACAGTGAAAATAAAACATTAGTACAAGTGGAGTATGCCGATTTTGATTCCATAAATAGTAAAAGTGATAACGAGATAATAAGATATATTATAGAATTATTAGCAAAAGGCGTGGAAGGTTCAAAATATGAATCTACCATTGATGACAATATTAAACTTAAACAAGTTTCTGTGCTTAATTCTAGAGTAATACTTGATTTTACTAATGAATATTATAATCAGTCAGCAATAAATGAGCTATATATGCGTTCATCTATTGTACGTTCTATAACAGAGCTAGATAGATTTTCAAGTGTAGAGTTTTATGTTGAAAGCAATCCACTAAAAACAGGAGATAGTAAGATGATTGGAAAACTTCGCAAACAGGATGTTCTTCTAACATATGATGAAGCAACAAATAGAAATGAACAGCAAATATTAACTATTTATTTTCCAAATGAAGATAACTTATTACTAGTTCCTACAATCGTTGAAGTTACAGCATCTCCTAATAGAAAAATCGAAGATATAGTTATTGATCAACTTATAAGTGCTGATAAGAAATTATTACCATTAGGGGTTGAACTTTTGAATGTATATACTCATGAGGGGATATGTTTTATTGATTTTTCTTCTGAATTTAAAACGAGTCCATTACCTCAAGATATTAGCGAAAGAATTGCAATATATGCTATAGTTAACAGTCTTGTTGAACTTACTCATATTTCTAAGGTACAGATTTTGGTAAATGGTAAAATAGAATTTGTATTTCAGAAAAACTTGTCGTTGAATAGAATTTTTATTAAAAACTATTCGTTAATAGAATTTTAGTGTGGTGATATTATTAAACTAAATAGATTTTCATCTTTTCTGATTATTATTTTAATCATTAGAGTTATTTTGTATGCGTGTATATATTTTCATGGATTTTATACGGTTTCAACTATCGAAAATTTTTATGAGAGAGAAAATTTTAGTATGAAAATAAATAAAGTTGTTACATTAGATGATAACAATATTATGTTAGTATACAAACATATGTATAGGTCAGGCTATAATAATCAATATACAAGTCTCACTAATACTTTTTTTATAAAAAATGTAGTGTATGCAAACTTATGTGAACAAGAAGGAATTTCTAGTCTTAAAGGTGCTACATTAAGTGTTTTAGGACAATATAAACCTTTTGTAAAACCATCAAATCCTGGTAGATTAAATATACATTTATCTAATTTACCTTACAAAAGAGTGGGAAAGTTTTATGCTAAGGAAATCATTGTAAGTAAAACTGGTAGTAAAATTAATTATTTTACTAATGCTAGTAGTATTAGAAACAGTATTGATAAAAATCTTAAATCAATATTTCGAGATGATACATATGGATTAGTAAAAGCAATGTTATTAGGTGATAAATCCAATATTTCTGATGAGTATATGGAAAAGTTCAAACAACATGGGATATCTCATATTATTGCAATTTCAGGATTGCATATAGGTATTTTATATCTTGTAATGAGCAAATTGCTCAATGCAATAGTTAAAAATCAAAAAGCATGTTTTTGGTTAACCACTTGCTTTATTATTGG
The DNA here is from genome assembly GCA_029935405.1 of Vallitaleaceae bacterium. Classification (GTDB taxonomy): domain Bacteria; phylum Bacillota; class Clostridia; order Lachnospirales; family Vallitaleaceae; genus UBA1351. The sequence continues at coordinate 13,720 of JAOZKH010000059.1, forward strand.
ATATAATTTTTTGATTGAATTAAATATTTCAAGTGTCAGGGCAAGTTTAATGTTAACAATATATTATGTTTCTATAGTATATTACTTGCCATATAATAAAGTAAGAGGTTTTCTGATTACCTTTTGCTCATATATAATATTACGACCACAAGATATTTTTAATTTAGGATTTCAATTGTCATATCTTGCAGTCTGGAGTTTGTTTTATATTTATCCAGTAATGGTTCAAAGATTAATACCAAACTCAATATCATACAAACTAAAAGAATTTCTAAAAATTATTCTAGTTACTATATCAATTAATATAGGGACAATGCCTGTATTAATGCTGTATTTTGGAGGAATTTCATTTACATCTATAGTTGCTAATATGATGATTGTACCAGTGGTCTTTTATATTTATCTTGGAGGAATTATAAGTTTAATCCTATATTCTATAATACCTATTGTAGCCTGTATTCCCGGATGAATTATAACGAGGAATGCCTTAAACCCTTATTTTAAAGT
>JAOZKH010000200.1 GCA_029935405.1 Vallitaleaceae bacterium
TAATAAAACACTAAAAGGCGTGCCTCAGGGTGGATTATGCCGAGCTCGGCATAATCCACCTTATGTAGAGTTTAACGTTATGCCGAGTTAAGGCAAGTTTTCCTTGATAATTAAGGATTAACAAATATTTATCTCGGCATAATACCGCCATGTCTCTTACTTTCTGATACGCTGTAATCATTAAGAGAAAAGGAGGCATGCCCTATGAAACTTGAAATGATTACAGAAAATTTAATCAAACTTTTACACGAAAATTATTACAATCACGTAACCATCCACTTTTATGAACGGGAATGGAATAAAATCAACACATTCCTTCTACAAGAATACGGTGATACCGAGTTTGAAATGGAACGAGGACTAAAATATCTCGAGCAAAGGTATAACCTAGTCAGTAGTTACAATAACGGGACATTATCGCAACAACGAATCCAACTACTAAGAGTAGTGCATATGCTTGAGGATTATCGTCTTCATCAAGTACTAACACGAAGATGTTATGCATCAAAAAATGCTATTATACTCACCAAGAAATACTCATTAGTATTTAATGAGTATGATAACCACCTAGTTTCTTGCGGATTATCTGCAAGTACGCTTAAACATTATAGACGGATATCTACTGAATTTTTAGATTATATCACCCAACGTAAACTTTCTTCCATTACATTAATTACAATGGACACTTGTAACTCGTATATCAAAACACTTGCAGGATATAGCTTTAAAACAGTTGAACAAAAAGTATGTGGATTAAGACATTTTTTAAGGTTCTTGTACTCATCAGGAATACTCTCTGTTGATTATGCAATGAATATCCATATGCCTAATATTTCTAAAAGTGCAAAACTTCCATCTTCATGGCAAAAAAATGAACTAAAAAAAATACTAGCTGTCATTGATAGAAATAATCCTATAGGTAAACGGGATTATGCTATGATTATCCTTGCGTGTGTACTTGGTTTAAGGATTAGTGATATTAAAAATCTACGTTTTTCAAACTTTAACTGGGAAGATAAAAAGCTATCTATTATACAGCACAAAACACACAAACCACTTACCTTGCCTATTCCAGATTCAGTAGGATGGGCCGTGATAGATTATATTCAAAAAGGTCGCCCAAGTTATTATGAAACTGAATTTATTTTTCTAAAACATATGCCACCATTTGATACTATTGGTGACAGTAACCATATGTACCAAATGATTCAGCGCTACATGAGAAAAGCTGGCATTGATCAAAGGAGCAAGAAACACTCCGGCTTCCACTCACTAAGGCATTCGGTAGGCTCAATGCTTCTTGAACTGGAAACACCACTTCCAGTGATTACAAATATACTCGGACATTCAGATTCTAACGTAACAGCTGTATACTTAAAAATGGATCTTCAAAAGTTAAAGCAGTGCATCCTTTCTCCGGAGGATATTAGATATGAATAATCCAGTATACCGTAGTGTTTTTAAAAAAGAATTTCAAGATCTTGTAGAACTGAAAAGAGCTCTTGGGTTTGCCTATGTATCAGAAGCAAATGCTTTTCGGCGAATAGATTCTTTTTTTATCAAAAATAATCTTAACAATAAATGTATTACAAAAGAAATATGTAAGTTATGGTGTTGTAAGAAAAGCCATGAATCCATCACGAATCAGGGTAGTCGCATCAGCACAATGCGAGTATTCTGTAGATATTTAAATACTATTGGGTTACCTGCATATATTCCGCCTAAGGGACTAACAAGAAAAGCTCCTAGATATAATGCACATATCTATACAGATGATGAGTTAAAACGCTTCTTTTCTGTGGTAGATAAAAGTAGGTCTGTTCCAAGCGAATGTCCCTATAGAGGTGATATCATGCCTATCTTTTTTCGTATTCTATATACGAGTGGCATGCGTGTTTCGGAGTTGCGTTTAGCAAAACTTAACGACGTAAACCTTAATGAAGGTTGTATTACTGTTCACGAAGCTAAAAATCATAAAGAACGCATTATTCCTATCCATCCTTTATTAGTTGATAGGTGTATCCTACTTAAAGAAAAGATACATACTACATCGCCTGAAGATGAATATTTTTTTATGATTCGACCTACTAAACCTATGTCATTGGCAAATGTTTATAAGAACTTTAGAAGATATCTGGAAAAAGCAGGTATCTCTCATACTGGTCATGGTCCACGCGTTCATGATTTTCGCCATACTTATTGTGTAAATCTACTTCGAAAATGGACTGATGAAGGCAAAGATCTTCTTGCATACCTCCCATACATGAAAACGATGCTTGGACATGAAGGTTTTGAAGAAACGGCTTATTACTTGAAACTCACATCTGAGCGTTTTCCATATATCAAAGATCAGTTAAAACAGTCTTTTCCAGATTTGATACAGGAGGCGATAATAGATGAAGAACACGAATTCTACTGATTTTGCTAATCTAATCACTGGATTTTTAACAGATTACTTGCCATTACAAAGGTGTTATGCTAAAAATACATTCTTGAGTTATAGAGACACACTGAAGTTGTTCTTAAAGTTTTTAAACGATGTAAAAGGAGTTTCTCCAAACGCATTCTATGTTAAAGACTTTAAGCGTGAATTAATCATCGAATTTCTTGAATGGTATCGCCAAAATGGGGCAAGTATTTCAACAGCTAATCAAAGATTAGCTGCCATAAAATCTTTTTCTGAATATGCACAGTTTGAGAACATCGAAAGTATTGCCTTGTTACAAAATATATCTGGTATCAAAGCTAAAAAAATACCACCTAAGGAAGTTTCATTTATGTCAACAACACAAATATCTAAACTCATTAATGAACCAGCTATTAATAGTAATACCGGATTTCGGCATCGATTGATTCTTACGTTATTGTACGACAGTGGTTGTCGAGTACAGGAACTCTGCGATATTACGTTAGCAGATGTGGCTATAAATGCTACTTCAACAATTCGACTTCACGGAAAAGGCAATAAATACCGTACTATAGTTATTTCGGACGAAACAGCAAACCTGATTCAAAACTATATTCAGCGATATATCCCTAACCCTATTGGTACATATCCATTAATAACGAATAGATATCATCAAAAGATTGATCGTGATGGAGTGGCTTATATTGTAAAAAAATATGCAAGAATAATTCGTAACGTAGATCCAAGTTTTCCTGAACACATTCATTGCCACACTTTTCGTCATAGTAAAGCAATGCATATGCTGGAAGCTGGGATAAATATCATCTACATAAGGGATTTTCTTGGCCACGAAGATATTTCAACAACAATGGTGTATATTCGTGCTGATAATCGATTAAAAAATGATGCAATCAATAAGTTGGCACCTAAACTTGTTGGGGATTTAAATCTCCCTGATTGGAACAATGATAAGGATCTAATGCATTTTTTAAATTCTCTAAAATGATAGCTATGTTATGCCGAGTTCGGGAAAGTGGTTATCAAGAAATACAGGATTTATAAGCTGTAACTCGGCATAATATCTATCTCTACATAAGGTGGATTATGCCGAGCTCGGCATAATCCACCTTGTGCCAATCCTTCTGTTGTTTCTTCAA
>JAOZKH010000060.1:0-6646 GCA_029935405.1 Vallitaleaceae bacterium
GCTTTGTAAATGAAATACATAAATATAACCTTTAGTTTTATGGCTTTTACTAAGTTTATCATATGTAGTTATTAATAAATTCCGGTTTGGGAGTCCTGTTAATTGATCGTAATAAGCAAGGTTATCTGTTTTGTGTACACTAGTTTCTAGTTCAACAATTGTATTAATAAAGTGATGTTTCATAATTTTATTGATAAAGTAGAAAAGTAATACAAACAGAATATACGTAAGCAATGCAATAACCCAGAAAAGGTATTCTTTAGGATCTGCATGGGTAACAATGGCAGGTCTAGAAAAATAGCCCATCAACAAAATAGATAAAAAAGAAAGAATAATTATTACTTTATCTCTAAAAAAAGAAATAATTACTATCTGTACGACTAATAAAAGAATAAGTCCAACTTTTGGAAAAAAAATATCTTGTAATAATAAAATACTATAGGAATATATACAAATCAAGGCAATTAGAAAACTCGCTTTTAGACCGATTATAGTTTTCAGGAAAAAGGTTATTATTATAACAACAGATAAACCAATTCCGTAAAGATATGTGAGTTGAGAAGATTCACTATGCAGGCTAATTAGATAAGATAATAGTAAGATACAAAAAGCCGTCACAGGCAATAGCATAATATAACTATCTTCTAATTTATTTAATAGTTTTTGTTCATACTTCTGTAAATCCATGTATTTTCCACCTATAAACCTTATTATATTTTACTTGATAGTAGCTTATACCCATAAAACCCCTAGTTATATATTATGGATTCGAGTTAATCACTAGGGCTATATTACTATGGATGCTTTTCTATGTCAAGAGTTATGCGTTTAACCATATATAGAGTATGTTACTAATTGAAAATATAAGTTGATAAAAATCGATGAGATTTTATAGAAATTTAAGAAAATTTATGAAAATTTGTGAAAGTTCATAACAAGTTCATAACAAGTTCATAACAAGTTCATAATTTTAGATAAAAAAGTAGGAAAAACTGTTGTTAATTTTGTGTATAAATTATATAGTTATAAATAGATTATATATAATTTATATGATAGTATATTGGAAAACATATTAAGCATTTATATGTTAGATTAACGGCCCCAAAGCATAGTGAAAAATAGTAAAGAGGTGTATGAATGAGTAAATATGAAAAAAGAAAAACGTACAGGGATCCATTAATAGTTGGACTTATTGTAGGTATGTTGATAGCATTTGGTATTATTAACGCATTACCTTCAAATATTTTAATTAAGGAATTGTTTTCTATTCGTGAAGCGACTAATATTTTTAGAATATTATTTGCAGCTGTTGCGGGTGGAATTATTGGTTTTGAACGTGAACATAAAAACCGTCCAGCAGGACTTAGAACTCATGCTTTAGTATCTATTGGAGCAGCAATTGTTATGTTGATTCCAATTGAACTAATTAGTAGTGGTGTAAGTACAGATAAATTTGATGTAACTAGATTAGGAGCACAGGTAATTAGTGGTATTGGATTTCTAGGTGCAGGAACAATTATTAGAAATGGAGCAACCGTAAAAGGGCTAACAACAGCAGCTAGTTTATGGGTAGCGGCTATTATCGGATTAGCAATAGGTGCAGGCAACTATTTGACAAGCTTTGTTAGCTTATGTACTGTTATGTTTATTCTAAAGGTTTTTGGAAGTTTTGAGCAACGTCAAGGATTAAAGTTTAAGGATATTGTATTAAATATAAAAATGGAAGACTTGCCACAACAAGTAGGATTAATTAATGGTTTGATTGAAGGACAGTCTCTAAAACTAAGAAAAATGGAAATCATTGAAAATTCTAGTAAAATCAAGAAAAGTGGAAAAGCTGTAATCAGAATGAAGGTTTTTGTTCGAGGCGGACTTGATATGGAAGTAGATGTATTAATAGAGAAGTTAAATGAAATAATAGGGGTTATTAAAGTGGACTGTGAGGAATAATATCTATAAAATATATTTATTATAGAAAAACTAAGATGTATCTGCGGATAAAAAAATGATATACTAGAATTAGATTATATAAATAGCTTCACCAAATAGGGTGATTATACGTATAAATAATACGCATATATTAATAAAGAAAGTTGAGGAAACAGACTTGAAAAAGAAATTTTTGTTTGTTCTCAGTATGTTTTCTGTTTTGTTAGGGACAAGTTGTTTTGTCAATGAAACACCAAAATTTGAAGATAAAATATTGGTTTCAATATCATTGCCTAATAGCGAGAGCAACAACTTCATTAACGTTATTAATAATATTGAAAACTATCTAACAAATGAGTATAGTATGACTTCGCATATTGAAATTGAATATACTAAATCAAATAACGAAACCAAAGGACAAGTAGAGGATATTAAAACTTTACTAAAAAATAATCCTGATTATTTAATTGTTTATCCTGTGTCATATTTTGGATTTGAAGAAATAATTGCATATGCAAACAATTTAGGTAGCAAAGTGATTATTATAGGAAGCGATGTAAGAGTTAAACAAAAAAACCATATTTTATCGATAATTAAAGCAGATAATGTAGAAGAAGGTGCTTTGTGTGCACAAGCATTTAATGATTATTATGAAATAACTAGCAAGAATTATGGTGTTTTGGAAATACAAGGTGAGTTAGGCTCCGCAATTACAAGAGACAGAGCAAAAGGTTTTAGGGAGAAATTGATAGAATATAATAATATTCAAATTTTAGATGTAAGTCAAAATAATAGACATAGAATTGATAGCTATGCTCATACGAAAGAAATGATTGATAGTTATGGAGAATCTATTCATGGCGTTTTCGCACATAATGAACAGGTTGGGCTAGGTGTTTTTGATGCTTTTTTAGAGGCCGAATATGAGCAAAAAAATATCCCAGTCATTTTAATTGGAAATAATGAAGATGTGATGAGATTAATTATTGCCGGTAAATTTTATGCAAGTATTGTTAGCGATCTAAATTATGGTATTCATGTGGCTACAGTTATTGAAACTGATATATCTAATAAAATTGTATCAGATATAATTATTGAGAGCCATATTAGTTATAGTGGTATGGAGGAAAATTATCATTGATGATACTAAATATCAAAAAAAAATATAAAAAAATTAGCTTGCGCTATCGTTTGCTTAAATATTTTTCAGCATTTGCAATTATACCGATTATACTTTTTAGTATTGTTATTTCAGGAATTATGTTAAATGAAACTATTGATAGAATGCGAGATGATACTAAAAAAAGGTTTGATGAAAGATTTCAATATATTGATAAACAATTAGAAGAAGCATATCAAATAGGTAATACTGTTAGTCAAGATTCATACGTGCGTCAAATATTGAATGATGAGTTTGAAAGTATTGAAGAAAAATATTTCACTGAAGCAATTATTAATTCAAAATTAACACACATGTTGAAGTATTCAGAAAGCAATATTCAAGCATATGTTATTGGAGAAAACGGGAGTCAGTTTAAAAGTAGTGACAAATCTTTTTTGGAAAAGAATTTTTTTGATGAAGAATGGTATGTTAATACTGCTAATATTAATAATGAAGTATGGCAATATCCACGTATTGGTTCGAATATAGTTAATTCATTAAGAGAAGAATATATTTCCTTAACAATACCTATTCGTAAAGTATTAAAAGATACAATTCTTGGTATAATATATATAGATATTAAAATTGAACCGTATGTTTTGGAAGAAGCAAGCAGTTATTTTTATATAATTAACCAAGAAGATACTTTTATTATGAATGAAAAATTAGTTGAGGATGCTTCAAAATTAGATTTGTCTACAATTATTTCGGAAAGTCGTTCAAATATTAAATACTGGAATATATTAGAATCAAATGATAGCTTGATTCATGAGAACAAAAATATAATTACCATTTACAGAAAATCCAATATTAATGATTGGATTTATTGCAGTGTCAGTACTAAAGAAACAATATATCAAAATGTACTAGTGATTATATTAGTAACTATTGCAATAATTTTTGGGTTAATATTCATAGCATTTTATACTTCGTTTAGAGTGTCAAAAACGTTAATTAATCCATTAATTAATCTTTCAAAAACAATGGAAAAAGTTCAACAGGGGGATTTTGCAGCTAGAGTTAAAACTACTTCAAATGGAGAAATTGGGCAATTAGAAGAAAGTTTTAATTATATGGTAAAAGATATAAACGAGTTAATGACTCAAATTGTGACAGAACAGCAAAAAACAAGACAATATGAAATAATGCTTTTACAAGCTCAAATAAAACCACATTTTTTGTACAATACTTTTGATTCTGTAATATGGTTGATTAGAATAGATGAATATGATGATGCGATAAAATTAATGCAGGAATTAACTATATTTTTGAGAAGTGGATTAAGTAAGGGTAAAGATACTATAAATTTAGAGCAAGAAGTATCTAATGTAAAAAGTTATTTGGAAATACAGAAATTTAGGTATAAAAAGAAACTTTCTTTCGAAATAGACATACCAGAAGAAATGATGAACTTTCAAGTGCCAAAACTAATATTACAGCCATTAGTAGAAAATTCGCTATACCACGGGATTAAAAATAAAGAAGAAGGTGGTATGATTTATGTTTATGGGTATGAAACAATTGATGAAATAATTATTGTTATTTCTGATGATGGTGTTGGAATGGATGAAAAAAAACTCGAAAATATGAAAGAAAATGATAATAATTCAACTTCATACGGTTTTAAAAATGTTTATGAACGATTAAGTATGTTTTACAAAGAACGATTTAAATTGGATGTTGAAAGTGAAATTGGAATAGGTACAACTATTAAAATTCAAATCAGAAAGGATGATTCTGATGTATAAATTAATTATTGTAGATGATGATGAAATATTGTTAAGAGGACTAACTGATAAAATTGAATGGGAAAAACTAGGAATCAAAATGATAGCAAGTTATGATAATGGAAAATCTGCATTAGATGCACTAATTAAATATAAAGCAGATATATTACTAACCGATATTAAAATGCCAATGATGGATGGCATTGAACTTATTGGTCATGTCAAAAAATATAATCAAGATATTTCAGTAATTATAATAAGTGCTCACGATGAATTTGAGTATGCTCATGAAGCTATTAAAAAAGGTGCAGATGGTTATTTATTAAAACCAATAAATCTAGATTATCTTAGAGAATTAATGTTGAAAATTGTAAAGGATAAAGAGTATCAAAAAAGCATCAATGCAAAAATCAAAAAAGTAAGTTATTTGCAAGAAGAAAAAAAAAATAATGATAAATTTAGAATGTACTATGATTTACTTTTTGAAACTATGTCAGAAGATGAATTTGCATCTAATTATAGTAACAATATTCCAAGTGAAGAATATAAGGTTTTTAGTACTACAGTTATTAAATATAAAAATGTTACTAAGGATGACGAATTTATATTACTTCAAAACTTAGGAGATCAAGCAGTTAACATTGCAGAAATAGGTAGATTTGAAAAAATATCAGTGCTAAATATTTATAGAAAACTAATCATAATAGCTTGTGCCAAAAATCATGAAGAGCTAAGTGATATGTTAGAAATAATGAAAGCTAAACTGCGTTCATATACTGATATTTTGGGAAGCGAAATAAAAGTTGTTTTCCAAAATGGACAAGTAGTGGATGAGTTTTATAAACTTGGCATAAGTTATCAAAGTGCATTACAATTAGATGATTTATATTATGCGAACTATGGAAAAAGTGAACTTTATTCAGTTGATTTGCTTAATGACTATGATGAAGATGTAGAATGTATTGAAAGTGCTGAAAAAATCGCAGAAATTACGTTATTAGGTGATAAAAAAACATTAAATCAAGAGCTTGAAAATTATGAGATATTGATTAAAAAACAGGGGAAGAAAGCTAAAATGATATTTAGCCATACGTTAAGTATTATTTTTTCTTATCTTGAACATGAATGTGATACGGTATCCATTGAATTAAACAATGTAGTTGGTGAAACTGTTATTATTTTAGATGAGATAATTTCTGAAGAGACATTAAAAGAAGGTATCAAAAGCCTTAGTAATAAATTATACTTAATTATAGATTATATTAATACTCAAAGTGATAAATCAAATAAACAATTAATGATTAATGCGTATAGATATATTGATATTCATTATATAAATCCAGATTTACGGCTCATTGATATAGCTGAACATGTCGGACTAAGCAAAAATTATTTTAGTAAAGTATTTAAAACAATAACTCAAAAGAGTTTTACGGATTATCTAATAGATTATCGGATGGAAAAAGCACATAAGCTTTTAATAAATACTGATTATAGAGGATATGAAGTGAGTTATATGGTGGGTTATAATAATCCAACTTACTTTAGTTCAACTTTTAAAAAGTATTCAGGATTTTCTCCTTCGGAATTTAAAAAGATGCATAAATAGAAATGATACTGATTTTCATTTGATTGAAAAATAGTATCATTTTTAAATACTTGAATATCATATTTGATTCTCAGATATTTCGTTAAATGATAGTATAGTATATATTAATAATTCAATAGAAGAGGAGATAGTGAAATGAAAAAAGTATTTGCAATATTGTTAATGGTAGTTTTAGTTGTGTCTTTAATGGGGTGTAGCAAAGAAGTAGAAGAAACAAAA
>JAOZKH010000060.1:6746-13922 GCA_029935405.1 Vallitaleaceae bacterium
GCTTCAGAAGAAACAAAAGCTTCAGAAGAAACAAAAGCTTCAGAAGAAACAAAAGCTTCAGAAGAAACAAAAGAAGAATTGGTGATTGGATATTCAGTTCAAAGTCTTGAAAATGCATATTTTGTTTCTATTGTTGAAGGAATGGAAAATGCAGCAAAAGAAATGGGAATTAAGTTAATAGTAGCAGATGCAGGTGCAGATGCTGTGAAACATGTTGAGCACATTGAAAATTTTATTGCTCAAGACGTTGATGCGATATTAATTAGTCCGGTAGATCAACTTGCGCCTCAAGATGCAGTGAAAAAGGCAGAAGATGCAGGAATTCCAGTTATTTCAATGAATCAAAAAATAGAAGGTAGTTCTGCATTTATCGGTACTAGTGAATATGAATTTGGCTATATGGGTGGTATTGCCGCAGGTAAATGGTTAAATGAAAAAGAAGAAAACGGTTCAATTGATGAAATATTAAATGGTGCAGGAGAAATTGAAGTTGTTGTAATCAGATATGACGTTATTGCATCGCTGATTGCTAGAGGAGATGGTCTAAAAGCCGGTCTTGAAGAGACTTATACAGGTGGTAAAGCAATTAATTTTGTATTTGAACAAGATGCTGCAGATGCAGACACAGGTTTTCAATTAGCAGAGGCGGCATTAACAGCAAATCCTGATGTTTCCATTTTCTTAGGAATCAATGATTCATCGGCATTAGGTGTTTATGAATCTTGCCTTTCAAGAAAAGAATACACAATTGATAATATGTGCATTACAGGATTAGATGCACTTTCAGAAGCTCTAGAACTTATTGCTGGAGATACTATGTTTGTTGGAACAGTTGATATTCAGCCACTTCAAACAGGAAGAAATGCGTTAGAAATAGCAAAAAAAGTATTGGCAGATGGAGCGATAGAAGAACAAATAATTATTGAGATGAAATCAGTAACAGATGAAAACATCTCTGATTATATAAACTAGTATTTTAGCACAAAATTATATGAAAATATTCAAAGCTTAAGGAGAAAATTCATATTCTCCTTAAGCTTTAAATGGATAAGAAAATCAAGTAATAAAATAGTCGCATCAAAGGTAACAATGGAGGTGTAAGCTTAAAATGTCAGAAAATATATTAGAACTTCAAAACATAAGAAAAGAATATCCAGGAGTAGTTGCGTTAAATGATGTATCTCTTGGCTTTAAAAAGGGAGAAGTACATGCGATTATAGGTGAAAATGGGGCAGGAAAATCTACATTTATCAAGATAATAACAGGTGCAATAGAGCCAACATTAGGAGAAGTTTTTTTTGAAAACAAAAAGCTAAATAAAGCAACACCTGCAGATAGACTTGAATTAGGAATAACAGCAATTTATCAGGAATTTAATTTGTTTAATCATTTATCTGTAGCTGAAAATATATACTTTAATCGTTTTGATAAACAAAAGGGATTAATTGATTATTCTTCAATTGAAGAGAAGTCTAAAAAGGTCTTGAACAAACTCGGTATAAAAATAGATCCAAAAACATTGGTTAAAAATCTAACTGTTGGATATCAACAATTAATTGAAATAGCAAAGTCTATATCAAGAACAGTCAAAGTAATGATTATGGATGAACCATCTGCACCGTTAACAAATAATGAATTGAAATTTCTTTTTGATATCATTAGAGACTTAAAAGCAGATGGTATTGCAATAATATACATATCACATAGACTTGAGGAAATATTTGATGTTTGTGATAAAGTATCTGTTTTTAGAGATGGAAACTATTTAGAAACTAAAACGGTGAGGGATACTAATAAAGAAGAATTAATAAAATTGATGGTAAATAGAGAGCTAGATGATTCGTTTCCACATATCGAATTAGAAAAAGGTGAGAAAGTTCTTGAAGTAAAAAATTTGAAATCCAATCATTTAAAGGATATTTCATTTGCTGCATATAAAGGTGAAAGATTAGGTTTTGCAGGTCTTGTAGGAGCAGGCAGAACAGAAGTTGCTCGTGCGATTTTTGGAGCAGATAAATTGAATGCAGGTGAGATATTTATAGAAGGGATTAAGGTTTCTATAAATAATCCAGAAGATGCTATAAAATTTGGGATAGGACTTATTCCTGAGGATAGAAAACACCAAGGTGCCTTGTTGCACTTATCTATAAAAGAAAATATATCATATGCCTATATGAGAAAAATTGCCAATTTATTAGGAATTATCAATGATAAAGAAGAAGAGATAATAGTAAAAGAGCAAATAAATTCCTTGAAAGTGAAAACACCGTCAGCATTGCAATTGGTTAAAAACTTATCTGGTGGTAACCAACAAAAAGTTGTATTAGCAAAGTGGTTACTAATGAAAAGTAAAATATTGATTTTTGACGAACCAACGCGAGGTATTGATGTTGGCGCTAAACAAGAAATATATAATTTAATGAATGAATTGGCATTAATGGGAAAGGTAATTATTATTATATCCTCAGAAATGCCTGAATTAATAGGTTGTAGTGATCGAATTATTGTCATGTCTGAAGGGAAAATAACAGGTGAGTTAATAAAAGAAAATATTACACAAGAAAAAATTCTTGAATTAGCTTCTATTACAGAGGAGGAACAAAATGCAAAATATTAAAATTAGAAAAAACTTTGATTGGTCTAGTATAGGCATAACATTATCACTTCTTGTACTTTTTATTTTCTTTTCTATATTTTCAAATAATTTCTTGAGTACAAATAATATGATTAACATATTAAGACAAATATCGATAACAGGAATTTGTGCAGTAGGAATGACCACGGTTATTTTAACTTCTGGAATTGATCTATCAGTAGGATCTGTTATAGGTTTTTCATCTATATTTGGTGCTATATTGATGACTAATGGTGTGCCAATAGTTATTACAGTAGTTGTGGTATTGGTAATTGGTTTATTAGCAGGTTCGATAACAGCTACATGTATTAATTATTTAAGTATACCACCACTAATTACTACATTAGGGTTGATGACAGCAATTAGAGGTGTGGTATATTTAGTATCTGGTGGTATGCCTATTTATGGATTACCTGTAGAATTCAAGTTTTTAGGACAAGGTAATATTCTTGGAGTTCCTGTATCCGTTATCATAATGATGGTAGTATTTGGAATTGGTTTTATTATTCTTAATAAAACAGTATTTGGTCGTTCGGTTTATGGAATTGGAGGAAATGAAGAAGCGGCAAGATTATCAGGTGTTAATATAAAGAAAATTATATACAAAGTTTATATGTTGGAAGGTTTTTTTGCTTCATTAGCAGGTTTAATATTAATGTCTAGAGTAAATAGTGGCCAACCTAGTGCAGGAGATGGATATGAAATGGATATTATTACCGCGGTTGTACTTGGCGGCGTTAGCGTAAGTGGTGGAGAAGGAAAAATACTGAAAGTAATTATAGGAGTTGTTTTTATGGGTGTGCTTGCCAATGGAATGCTTATGATGAATATTAGTGAATATTGGCAGAGAGTTGTAAAAGGTTTAGTTCTCTTGTTAGCTGTAGCAATTGATATTTATTCGAAAAAGAAAAAAGATACGGCATAAGAGTTATAGATGAAACATCAAATAAAGATACAATGGAGGATTATAAATGAACAAATTCAAATATTTGCCAGAAGGAGTTCAGGATAAAAAACTTAGGTTAAAACCGGATTTTTTGGAGTGTATGAACAGGGTTTATGCATGGTTTGAAGGTGAAGTAATTGATCGTCCACCAATTAGATTTAGTGCTCATAATGAAGAATATGATGCTGGAAATAATAATGAAAAAAGGTGGGAGTCATTAGAAGACAGATGGATGGATACTGAATATCAAGTAAATAGATATATTAAAGAGATAAATGAAAAAAGATTTTTAGGAGAAACATTCCCTATTTATTGGCCTAATCTTGGTCCAAATGTGTATTCTGCATTTTTTGGTGCAGGAATGAAATTTGGGGAAGTAACATCCTGGATTGAACATTACGTTGAGGACTATTCGATGTTAGATGATTTAAAATTTGATAAAAATAACATTTATTTTAAAAAACTAGAAGAAATGACACAATATGCTCTAGATAGATGTGAAGGAGAATTTTTAGTAGGTTATACGGACTTACACCCTGGTGTAGATTGTGTGGATGCATTAAGAGGAACAGAAAAATTTTGTATGGATATGTTTCTAGAGAAAGAAAATTTAAGAAAATTACTCGAAATATCAATGGAAAATTTTGAAGATATATATAATCATTTTGATGAAATGTTAAAAAAATCAGATCAATTATCTGTTACGTGGATGGGAATACCAAGTTTTGGGAAAATGCATATACCAAGTTGCGACTTTGCCTCAATGATATCAAATGATATATTCAAAGAATATGAATTACCAATACTTAAAAAAGAAGTTAAATTGATGACGCATAATATTTTTCATCTTGATGGAAAAGATGTCGCAAGACATATAGATGATATACTAATGATAGATGAAATTCAAGCTATTCAGTGGGTACAAGGAGTTGGAAATGATCGTGCAATAATGCAATGGGTTCCATTTATTAAGAAAATTCAGGCGGCGGGTAAGAGTGTTGTAGTTGATTTAGCTGTATCGGAGTTAGAAGAATTTATTTCAGTAATGGACAAGAAAGGATTATTTTTGTGTGTTAGCACAAATGATTATAATGAACAAGAACAAATATTAGAACTTATAACAAAATGGTAAAAACAAAAAAGCCTCTTTTGATTGTACATTTATTGACATGACATCAATAAACCTGTAATATAATAGCATAGATTACGTATGTTACTTATATTACAGTTTATTACATGAGAGGAGAGAAATAATGAAAAAAATTACTTTTGTGATGGTCTTTGTATTGCTGCTTAATATTACAGGACCTAATGTACATGCACAAACTTTTGAAGAGGCTACAGATGAAGCAGTTTTGATTTGTACTGAAATAGGTATGCTTCTTGGTTCAGGAGGAGGTGTGACGCCAGATTACTTAGCTACTACACCTCTTAGATACCAAGGTGCTGTTTTATTACTACGACTTATGGGATTGTATGATATTGCACTTGCATATTCTTCAGCAACTGGTTTTTCTGATACGGATACCTTCACTTGGATTGAAGGACGTAATATCCTGAATTATCTATTTGATAATCAAGATACCATAGGATTTAAAGGTTATCCAGATGGGACTTTTAAGCCTTATGGTGAAATGGATGCAAAACAATACTATAAAGTGATGTTAGTTGCTCTTGGATATGAAGAAAATGTAGATTTTGCATGGAATACAACACCGACATTACCAGGTACTTTAGAAATGGCTCAATCTGTTGGACTTCTTTGGTTACAAGGTGACACAGATTTTATTATTAGTGATTTGGCTGTTGCAACGGTAGAAACGCTTAGAGCATCTATGAAAGGTACAAGTCAAACATTAGCTGAATATCTTATTTCTATAGGTATTATTGATGCTACTATAGCTGCAAATGTAGGTCTTATTGACCCACCATCAGAGCCTCCTGCTCCTGTTGCAGCACTTTCGGTAACATTACCTTATGAAACAGCGGTTAATATTGGTGATAGTACTATACTTATATCTGTTGCGAATGCAACTTTTAAACCAGACCTTGGTATGAATACAGCTGATACAACTGCTTTGATTGCAGGTATTACTGGCAATTTAGGTACGCTTAATTCATGGAATGGTAGTGTGAGCTTAGATTCGAGTAATATAACTAGAAACAGTGATCAAACACTTACCATTACAATACCATCATCTCCTGATTATATTATTGGCAGTGATGAAACCATAACAGTCGTTTTGCCAACAACCATATTTAATGAATCTATACCTAGTCCTTTACTTGCAGACTCTTTTGTAATCGCGGATATGGGAACTGGAACTGCCGTGGATCCTTATTCAATTATAAGACCTGAGGATTTTGAATATGTTTCAAATAATCCTGATTATAATTATGAATTACAACAGGATTTAGATTTTGCATCAAAAACTCTTTATGAAACAGAAGAATTTACTGGTGAACTAAATGGTAAAAATCATACAATTTCTAATTTGACTTTAGTTGCTGATTCAAGTACAGGAACTGGATTATTTAATACATTGTCATATGCTATTGTAAAAAATCTTGTTTTTGAAAACAGTCAAATAGAAGGAAATAATCAAAAACAAATAGGGTTTGTGGCTGGTTCTTCCCGAGTGTCGACTATTACTGATGTATCAGTAACAGGATCCACGTTAAGAAATGTTTCATCTGCAGGTTTTATTGTTGGATATGCATCAAGCTCATTACAATTAAGCGGTTGCGTAGTGAAAAATTCAATTATTGAAAATCCTGGAAATACAACGCTTAATAAAGTTGGAGGTATTATAGGACATTCAGATTTAGCTCTTGGTAGTACATTAACATTACGTGAGTGTAATGTGTCAGGTCTTGAAATAACAGGAGAAAAAACTAACAATATAGGTGGTATTATTGGTTTTATCAGTGGAAATGCAAGTATTGAAGACTCTTCTGCTAGTGGAGCTCTTCTTGGTAATTCTTATGTTGGAGGTATTGTTGGTTATGCTAATATAGATACTGGTTCAAACAGCTTAACTATCACTGATAATTCAAGTTATGGAAGTATTGAAGGAACTTATTATATTGGAGGTATTTGTGGTGGATCTAATAATGATATTACTCTTTCAGGTAATTATGCTGGAATAATTTCGTTAAAAGTTAATGCACCTGATCCTTCTACTAATTTTGTTCATCGTATTATTGGAAGAAATAGTATGATTGGTATAGTCACTTTAGATAATACAGCTAATGTTGGAATGACAAGGCTAAATGAACTTAATATTGATTCTTCTGATCAATATATTTCAGACAGAAACGGTCTAGATGGAGAAAGTGTATTAATGATGTTAATGATGCCTTTGGAGTTGTTATATATTGCTCAACCTATTCTGATTAATCCATGGATTCAAGATTTGCCAACACCATTAGAAGAATTGTTAATAGAGGAACTTCCTTTCCCATTCCCATCTCCACCATCTCCATAAAAACTTTTGACAGTTTTTAGCTCATAATTAACCAACAATAACTTACTTTAAATTAATAAAAAGGGCTTTGTGATAGTAAATTAATTACTATCACAAAGCCCTTTGAT
>JAOZKH010000061.1 GCA_029935405.1 Vallitaleaceae bacterium
TTTACGGAAGGAAAGTCTCCTTGACATTTTATGAGATGTTTCTACTCATAAAATTCATATATAAAACTTTCCTGTAATAAAAAACAAAGTGGCTATGCCACGGTTCGCTTTTTGAATTGTTTACGGAAGGAAAGTCTCCTTGACATTTTATGAGATGTTTCTACTCATAAAATTTATATATAAAACTTTCCTGAAATAAAAAACAAAGTGGCTATGCCACGGTTCGCAAAAAAAAGACTAGAAGGAGTAATAAATAATGATTGAAAACATAACAGATTACATCAGTACGTTACTTAATATAGAAGAAAATATTTCTTTAATATTATATTATTTTTTGTTAACACTTGTAATTGGGATACTCGCATTTCTTGCTAATATAATTGGAAAGAAACTTGTTCTAAGAGGTGTTAAAAAAGTAATTATTAAAACGGCAACAACCAAGGATGAAGTGTTTTATAATAGAAAAGTTTTTCATCTTATAGTTCATTATCTACCAATTATTGTAGTAAATTTAAGCAGTCCGTTATATGGACAAATAATAGGTGACTACATAAGAAAAGGCTTAATTTTAATTACGATAATAATAACAACATTAGTTATCTTTCGTATCTTAGACTCGATTAATGAAATTTATATGCAAAGAGACTTTGCAAAAGGAATGCCTATTAAGGGTATTTTGCAAGTTGTTAAAATCGTAGTTATATTCTTTGCGATTTTTATTGTCTTTATAAGTGTTAGCAATACAGGCTCAGCTATGGCACTGCTTGGTAGTTTAGGTGGAATGAGTGCGGTTATTATGTTAATATTCAAAGACTCAATATTAGGATTTGTTGCAGGAATACAATTGTCTTTGAATAATCTTTTGAAAATTGGTGATTGGATTGAAATGCCTAATTATCAGGCTGATGGTGAAGTTATTGATATATCATTAACTAAGATTTCCGTAAGAAACTGGAATAAAACTATTTCACATATACCGGCATATAAGTTTATCGAAGAGTCATTTGTAAACTGGGATAATATGAGTCAATCAGGTGGAAGAAGAATCAAAAGAAATTTATTAATTGATATAAACAGTATTGACTTTTTGACAGTAGAGCAAATAGAGAAACTAAAATCAATTGATATATTAGAAGAATACTTAAATGAAAAAACTCATGAAATTGAGAATTATAATGATAAAAAACCAAATACACATTCAATTAGTAATAGAAAATTAACTAATATTGGAACTTTTAGAGTATATATAGAAAAATATCTAAGAAACCATGCTTCTATTAAACAAGATGAAACTTTAATTGTAAGGCAATTAGAAGCAAGTGGTAATGGAATGCCAATGCAGATATACTGTTTTGCAAATGATACAAGATGGGCAAATTACGAAGGTATTCAGTCAGATATATTTGATCATTTGTATGCAATTATTGATAATTTTGAACTTTTACCTTATCAAGAACCTACAGGCGTAGATATTGCAGGAATTAGATTTAACCAGTAAAAAATAATCATTGTGTTAGAAGAGTAGTCATGATAAACTAGCAACAAAGAAATTGATTAAAAAAGGGAGAGATAAAATGAAACGTGTGTATAATTTTTCAGCAGGACCTTCAACATTACCAGAATCGGTATTAAAGCAAGCTCAAGAGGATATGATTTCTTACAAAGATGCAGGTATGAACGTTATGGAAATGAGTCATCGTTCACCAGTTTATGGAGAAATAATTGATACTGCAAAACAAGATTTAATTGACCTAATGGAAATACCTGATAATTATGAAGTGCTTTTTCTACAAGGAGGAGCTTCGACACAATTTGCAATGATTCCAATGAATTTAGGCGTTAAAGGTAAAGCTCAATATATTAATACAGGAGCATGGACCAAAAAGGCTATTGCAGAAGCCAAAAAGTTAGGAATGGAAGTTGATGTAGTTGCTACGTCAGAAGATACAACTTTTTCTTATATTCCAAAGATTACAAGTGAGCAAGTTGATGTAGATTCGGATTATTTCTATATTGCTTCAAACAACACAATTTATGGTACTTCTTTTGTGAATTTACCAGATACTAAAGGTGTAACATTAATTGCTGATATGAGTTCAGATATATTATCTAAAGTAGTTAACGTATCAGATTATGGAATTATATTTGCAGGAGCTCAGAAAAACATGGGACCAGCAGGGGTAACGGTTGTTATTATCCGTAAAGATTTAATAGGTAATGCAGGTGTAACTGTGCCTACAATGTTAAATTATGAAACACATTCAAAAGCAGGTTCAATGTTTAATACACCACCAACTTACAGTATTTATGTAGCTGGTTTAGTATTTAAATGGCTTAAAGAAATAGGTGGATTACCAGCAATTCAGAAAATCAATGAAGATAAAGCAGCATTATTATATGACTATATGGATACAACAGAGTTTTATAAGACGCCAGTTGCTAAAGAAGATCGATCATTGATGAATATAACATTCTTGTGTTCAACAAGTGAGTTAGATGCAGCATTTATTAAAGGTGCAGCAAAAAAAGATATGGTTAATCTTAAAGGCCATAGAAGTTTAGGTGGAATGAGAGCAAGTATTTATAATGCAATGCCTATTGAGGGTGTTCAAGCACTTATTGATTATATGAAGGAATTTGAGGCAGCAAATAAATAGGAAAATAATATTTTTCGGAGGTAATTATGACAACAATAAAAACACTTAACAAAATAGATTCACGTGGCTTGGTACTTTTTGGAGATGATTATAAGATTATTGATGAAAACACAGATGGTGATTATGCGGGGGTGGTACTTAGAAGTTTCAAGTTACATGATTACGACTTAAGTGATGATGTATGTGCTATCGCAAGAGCTGGTGCAGGAGTAAATAATGTCCCTGTAGAAGAATGTGCAACGAAAGGGATTGTAGTTTTTAATACGCCGGGTGCAAATGCAAATGCGGTTAAAGAATTGGTTATTGCAGGATTATTAATATCATCTAGAGATGTTGTAGGTGCAATGAAGTGGGCTGAAACCTTAAAAGGCGAAGAAAATGTTGCGAAAAAAGTTGAAGGTGGTAAAAGCAATTTTGCTGGTCCTGAAATCATGGGTAAAACATTAGGGGTTATTGGACTTGGTGCAATTGGTGCCTTAGTTGCTAATGCAGCAGTTTCGCTAGGAATGGATGTATGTGGATATGATCCATATATTTCTGTTGATGCAGCTTGGAATCTGAAGAGTAGTATTGTAAAAGCAACATCAATGGAAGAATTGCTGTCAAAAGCTGATTATATAAGTGTACATGTACCACTTATGGATGCAACTAAAGGCATGGTTAATGATGACATGATTTCTAATATGAAAGATGGCGTTAAGATTCTTAACTTTTCTAGAGGCGGCTTAGTGGATGATGATTCAATTGAAAATGCTTTGACATCAGGAAAAGTAAGTAAATACGTTACAGACTTTCCTAATGAAAGAACAATTGAAATGCAAGGAGTTTTAGCAATACCACATCTTGGTGCATCTACTCCTGAGTCAGAAACAAATTGTGCTAAAATGGCAGTTCGTCAATTAAAGGATTACATTGAAAATGGAAATATCATTAATTCAGTTAATTATCCAACTGTTGACTTTGGAGTATGTAATGCAGTAAAACGTATTAGTTTACTACATAATAATTTACCTAATGTAGTTGGGGATGTAACATCGATTATATCTAATAGTAATATTAATGTTGAAGATATGATTAATAAGTCAAAAGGTGATTATGCTTGTACAATTATGGATGTTACTTCAGAAGTATCAGAAGCTGTGATTAACGAACTGTTAGCAGTAAAAGGAATATTAAAAGTAAGAGTGTTGTAAATAAAAGAAGAAATACTATATAATATATAGTATTTCTTCCTAATTTAGTCTATTAAAAGAAGAGGTGTATAAATGACAGTTATAAAACCATTTAAAGGAGTTAGACCAGCTCCAGAATTAGTTGAGAAAATTGCTGCATTACCTTATGATGTATATAATAGTAATGAAGCAAGAGACATTGTTAAGGGAAATCCATTATCGTTTTTGCAAATTGATCGTGGAGAAACGCTATTAGAAGAAGGTGTTGGTATATATGATGATAAGGTATATACTGCTGCAGCTAATAAACTTAAAGAAATGATTACTAACAAACAATTTATTCAGGATAATAAAGATGTTTATTATATTTATGAGTTAGAACGTTTAGGCAAAGTTCAACGAGGAATCGTAGGTCTTGTACAAGCTAAAGATTATGAAAAAGGAATTATAAAAAAACACGAAAATACTAGAGAAATTAAAGAAAATGATAGAATTAGACATATTGATGCTCTAAAAGCTCATACAGGACCAATATTTTTGACTTATAAAAACACAAAAACAATTCAAAAAATATCAGATGACCTTATAGCTTCAGCAGAAGTGATTTTTGAGTTTGTAAGTGATGATGATGTAAGACATAAAGGATATATAATTAAAGATGCTCAAAAATTAGATAAAGTATCAGAATTTTCAGAGTTGATTGATACTCTATATATTGCAGATGGACATCATAGAGCAGCTTCAGCAGCTAAGATTGCAAAAAAATATAATTATAAAGGTGAATGCGCAGATTTTTTAGCGGTTATTTTTCCTGATGAGGAATTGCATATCTTAGATTATAATAGAGTGGTTGAAGATCTTAATGGATTAAGTGTAGATGAATTTATAACTAAGGTAAATTCTAGCTTTGAACTTGTTGAAATGAATGAACAAGTATCTCCAAAGGAAAAAGCTACTTTTGGAATGTACTTAGATAATAAATGGTACTTACTTAAATTCAAAAAATATGAAGAAGTTAAAAATGATCCTGTAGCATCATTAGATGTTGCAATTTTACAAGAGTATCTTCTAAATCCAATACTAAGTATCAAAGATGCTAGAACAAGTGATAGAATTGGATTTGTAGGAGGAATTAGAGGTCTTGGGGAACTAGAGAAGAGAGTTGCAAAAGATATGAAAATTGCATTTTCTTTAAAACCTACATCAATTCATGAACTTATTGACGTTTCAGATGCAGACCTTTTGATGCCACCTAAATCTACATGGTTTGAACCTAAACTAAGATCAGGTTTGTTTATTCATTTGATTTAAGAAGTCTTTATATGAGAGTTTAAACATTATAATTGACAGTTAATACTTTTATATGAAGTTATAATACTTTTTTAATAGACAGTAGATTCTACTGTGCTATAATAATAATTGTTCACTAAGAGTAGAACAAAATAAATTTTTGATAAATAAGGAGGTCAAATATGAGTCCAGAAATGAATAACAACAACAATAAGGATAATGTTATTGATATCGATATTAAAAAGCTTCAGAAAAATCTTTTTCGTATTGTTCCAATAGCATTAGTTGCTATAGTATTAATATTAGCAGCAGTAAACAGTTTTTATATGCTTGAAGATAAGGAAAATGGTGTTGTTCTTAGATTTGGGAAACAACATGAAATTGTAACGACACCAGGTCTTAATTTTAAAGCGCCTTTTATCGATATAGTTGAAAAGGTGGATGTAAGTTCAATCTATAATATGGAATATGGATACAGAACGGAAAGAGTTGGTACTACACAACAAGAAGCTCAGTATTCTGATGAAGAAGATGAAGCAAGAGTTATTGTTGATGGAGCAAATAATAATGCGTCTATTGCATTGCTTGAATTGATTATTCAGTATAAAATTTCAAATCCAGCTGATTATTTGTTTAAAGTTGATGATCCAAGAGGGACACTAAGATTAGCTCTTGAAGATTCAGTTAGAGCAGCAGTTCAGTCATTAACATTAGATGAAGCAAAAACGCAAAAAGAAATTATTGATGAAGCAGTATTACCAACATTACAGAAAAAAATGGATGAATACGAAGCAGGTATTGAAATCATTCTTGTAGCAACACAAAATGTTCAGTTTTTACCAAATGTTGAAGATGCGTATCAACAAAAAGAAAATGCTAATCAATATAAAAACGGTAAAAAGGAAGACGCAGAAAAGTATAATAATACAGTTATTCCACAAGCAAATGCAGAAGCAACAAGACTTGTTGAAAATGCAAATGCATATAAAGCTGAAAGAGTTGCGGGAGCAAATGCAGAAGTAGCTCAATTTAATGCTTTATATGATGAATATTTAAATAATCCTGAGATTTTACAGGAAAGATATTATGTTGATGCTATGAATTTATTCTTAAGTAACAACAAGATTGTCATTGATGGTGCAGAAAATGATAGTATCCATAAATTTTATAACTTTGATGACAATGCCATCAAAGAAACAATAATAAATTAAAAGGAGGAATAACATGAAAAAAGTATCAGGTATAATTGCAACAATTATAGTTTTTATTGCACTAATTGCGTTGAGTAATTCCTTCTACATTGTATATGAAGATGAAGTTGCTATTATTCAACGTTTTAGTAGAATGGAGACAGTAGTTGTATCAGTAGCAGATGAAGAGCAGGTGGCAGAAAACCTTAAAGCAAAGGGTATTGAAACGATTTCAATTTTAACTGGAAGAGGTTTACACTTTAAAGCACCATTTATTGAAACAGTTGAAAAATATACGGCTAAATATTTGACTTATACATCAAATAAAGAAACGGTTAATACTAAAGACGGTAGAAGAATTGAAATTCAAATGTATGCTCAATATAGAATACTAGACCCAGTTGTATATAAAAAGGCGGTTGGCAGCGAAACTAAAGCAAATAAAGCTATGGATGATTATGTTTATAAAACTGTAATCAACACGGCAAATACATTAGAGTTTAACGAATTTTTCTATCAAAGTAATTTAGAAGATTTATTGATGTCTAAACAAGATGATTTAAATGAAATACTTATTAGAGAATTTGGATTATATGTTTCAGATATTGGTATTAATAGAAAAAGTTTCCCAGAATCAAATATAGCTAATATTGAAGAAAAAATGGCTAAAGAAATTCAAAAAGATTCAGAGAAATTAATTGCAGAAGGTGATTCTGAATATTTACAGGCTCAAGCAGTAACAGATAGACAAAAAACTGAAATCGTATCAAAAGCAGTAGAAGAAGCTGCAGTAATTAAAGCCGCGGCAGATGCTGAAGCGATTAGAATTTATCAAAACTCACTACAAAAAGATTTAGATTTCTATCGTTTCATAAAGAGAATGGAAATATATTCAAATATCAAAAACACAACAGTATTTCTTGATACAAATAGTGATATATTTGACTTATTAGACGGATATAAAGTAGAAGAGGATAACACTCAACTAGAAGACTCAGTTGATGAATAATAATTAACATAAGCATGTAGACAATGGATGAAAGTGTCCTGTCTATATGCTTTTTTATTTAAAGAGATTGTTATCATTGTATTATTCTTGTTTTACATGTAAAATATAGATATCATAGTAAGATAGGTGGAGAAAAATGAGAAATTATATAAATAAAAAAGAATTAAACGAAATACTTAATTCAGAACATAAAGATCCTCATCATTTTTTAGGACAACATACTCTAGAAGATGGATCTGCATACATTAATGTGTACCAACCATATGCAAAAAGTATTAAAATAATAAATGTTGATACGGGAGAACGTATTAAGATGGAAGAATTTGAAGATTCTAGTGTATATACAGTTCAAACCAAAAAACCAATTAATTATAAAATTTCATACAAGAATTATGAAGGTCATGTTTGGGAAGGATACGACCCTTATAGTTTTGAGAAATATATAACTGAATTTGATTGTCATTTGTTTGCACAAGGTACACATTATGAAATTTTTGATAAAATGGGTGCACATGTTATTAATCGTGATGGTGTAGAAGGTGTGTTATTTGCTGTTTGGGCGCCAAATGCTAAGCGAGTTAGTGTTATTGGTGACTTTTGTGGTTGGGATGGTAGAATACTACCTATGCGCTCAATTGGTGGTTCAGGAATATTTGAATTATTTGTGCCTGGAATAAAAGAAAACGAGAGATATAAATTCGAAATCAAAACTAATGAAGGTATGGTTATTGAAAAGTCAGATCCTTATGCAAACTATTCTGAGCTTAGACCAAATACAGCTTCAGTTGTATGGAATATGAATGAATATAATTGGAATGATGCAGACTGGATTGAAGAAAAAGCTTCAAAAGATACATTAAATCAACCGATTTCTATATATGAAGTTCATCTTGGGTCGTGGAAACAAAATGATTCAGAAACTGGATTTATTAATTACCGTGAATTAGCACATCAACTTGTAGAATACGTAACTGAATTAGGATATACTCATATCCAATTAATGCCTGTTGCAGAACACCCTTTTGATGGCTCTTGGGGATATCAGGTAACTGGATTATTTGCACCAACATCAAGATTTGGAACACCAGATGAATTTATGTATTTTGTTGATTACTGTCACCAGAATAATATTGCAGTACTTGTTGACTGGGTACCTGCACATTTTCCAAAAGATAATCACGGACTAATAAAGTTTGATGGCTCTGCCTTATATGAACATGCTGATGCAAAACAAGGAGAACACCCTCATTGGGGAACTTTAATATATAATTACGGACGTAATGAAGTAAAGAACTTTTTAATTAGTAATGCAATTTTTTGGTTAGAGCGATTTCATATAGACGGTTTGCGTGTCGATGCCGTTGCATCTATGTTATATCTAGATTATGGTAAGGAAAGTGGTGAATGGATCCCTAATCCACATGGTGGAAGAGAAAATATGGAAGCTGTAGAGTTTTTCAAACATCTTAATTCGATTCTATATGAACGTAATCCACATACATTAATGATAGCGGAAGAATCAACAGCATGGCCAGGTGTTTCAAGACCTACCAATATAGGTGGATTAGGATTTGGACTTAAGTGGAATATGGGTTGGATGAATGATTTTCTTAGATATGTAGAAAAAGAAGCTATTCATAAAAAATATCATCATAATGACTTAACATTTAGTTTGGTTTATGCTTTTACAGAGAATTTTACATTAGTTTTATCTCATGATGAAGTTGTACATGGAAAAGGTTCTATGATTAATAAAATGCCAGGAGACTATTGGCAGAAATTTGCAAATTTACGTGCAGCGTATGGATTTATGTATGGGCATCCAGGGAAAAAGCTATTATTTATGGGTGGAGAATTTGCACAGTTTGATGAATGGGCTGAGGATAAGAGTTTAGATTGGCATTTATTAGAATTCGAAAAACATAGTCAAATGAAAAAATTTAATTCAGACTTAAATAAAGTATATAGAAATGAACCTGCGTTATGGGAACAAGACTTTGTAGGCGCAGGATTTGCGTGGATTAATTGTAATGATGCGGAAGAAAGCATGGTTTCATTTGCAAGAATGGGAAATGATCCTAATAGTATGGTTATTGTTGTTAGTAACTTTACACCTGTTCCAAGAAACATGCATAGAGTGGGTGTGCCACTTAAAGGAAAGTATGTAGAACTAATTAATTCTGATAACTTAGCATATGGTGGTTCAGGTGTTATAAATAGTAAACCGTTATATTCAAATGATATCCCTTGGGATAATATGGGATATTCAATTGACATTAAAGTGCCACCACTTGGAACCTGTATTCTTAAGTATTATGAGTTATAGGTATCATTATGTATAAATAATAATAAAGGTAGATTAGCTTAGTTTAAGATAATCTACCTTTAATTACATTTCTAATTGTATTTTTACTTGTATTTATATTTCTAAATAATTTTTGTTTATATCTAATACTTTTTCCATTTGCTCTTTGGCTGGTCCACCGATAACTTGTCTTAAATTTACACATGTTTCTAATGATATTGCTTCATATATATCTTTTTCAAAGATAGGTGATAGTGTTTTGTATTCATCTAGTGTAAGGGAGGATAAGTCAGTATTGTTAGTAATACAATATAAAACTAACTTACCAATTACTTCGTGAGCATCTCTAAAGGGAAGTCCCTTTTTTACAAGATAGTCAGCTGCATCTGTTGCATTAGTGAAACCACCTTCAGCACCAGCTCTCATAACTGTTTTATTTACAGTCATTGTGGATATCATTTTTGTAAAAATTGGTAAACACATGTTGATTGTGTCAATTGAATCAAAAGTAACTTCTTTGTCTTCTTGCATGTCTTTATTATAGGCTAGTGGTATACCTTTCATTGTTGTAAGAAGTGACATGAGATTACCATAGGTACGACCTGTTTTGCCACGAATTAGCTCGGCTATATCAGGATTTTTTTTCTGAGGCATAATGCTACTGCCTGTACTATATGCATCGTCTAAATTTACAAATTTAAATTCATGGGAACACCATATTATTATTTCTTCTGAAAAACGAGATAAATGCATCATGGTTACAGCTATGTTTTGAAGTAGATCAATAAGAAAATCTCTGTCGCTGACGCCATCCATACTATTTAGACATATTGAATCAAAGCCTAATAAATCTGCTGTAAATTGACGGTCAAGATTATAAGTAGTGGTTGCAAAGGCACCAGAACCAAGAGGGGATTGATTCATACGATTATATGTTGACTTTAAGCGGTCTCGATCTCGTTTGAACATTTCAAAATATGCCATTAGATGATGACTAAACGTAGTTGGTTGGGCTTTTTGAAGATGTGTATATCCTGGCATAATTGTACTTATATGATCAGAAGATAGTTGATGTAAAACTTTAAGTAACTCATATAAATGAGAATCAATTACTTTGATTTCTTTTTTAATATATAACCGAATATCAAGAGCAACTTGATCGTTTCTGGAACGTCCGGTATGCATTTTTTTAGCTACAGAACCAATACGTTTTGTTAATAATGCTTCAATATTCATATGAATATCTTCAGCACTAATATCAAATTCTATATTGTTAGCTTCAATATCAATTTCAAGTGCTTCTAAACCTTTGATTATTGCAGCACTTTCATCTAATGTGATAATATTCTGTTTTCCTAACATTGTTACATGGGCAATGCTACCTTCTATGTCCTCTTTATACATTCTTTTATCAAATCTAATGGAAGAGTTAAAGTCATCAACCATAAATTCAGTGCTTTTAGCGAAACGGCCACCCCATAATTTCATAGTATCACCTTTCTTGTTGCTGCATCATTGCACGGACTTTAATAGGTAAACCAAATAAATTAATAAATCCTTCTGCATCTTTATGATTATATAAATCGCCAGTTTTGAAACTAGAAAGTTCTTCGTTATATAATGAATAAGGACTTGTAACACCAGCTGGTATTATATTGCCCTTGTAAAGTTTTAATTTCACATGGCCGGTTACAGTTTTTTGTGTTTCAACAACAAAGGCTGATAAAGCTTCTCGTAGAGGAGTGAACCACTCACCTGAATATACTAATTCAGCAAATTTAATAGAGAGTTGACTTTTGTATGCTATTGTTTGTTTATCTAAACATAAGTATTCAAGTTCATTATGAGCGTAGAAGAGTATAGAACCACCTGGAGTTTCATAGACACCACGTGATTTCATGCCAACTAAACGATTTTCAACAATATCAATAAGTCCAATGCCGTTAATGCCACCGATTTTATTAAGCTTGTCAAGCATTGTAGAAACTTTCATAGATTCACCGTTAAGTTTTGTAGGAACTCCCTTTACAAAATCAAGAGTTATATAGGTTGCTTTATCTGGTGCATTTTCAGGTGTAACACCCATTTGAAGCAAGTAATCATAATTAGGTTCAACTGAAGGATCTTCTAAATCAAGGCCCTCATGGCTAAGGTGCCATAAGTTACGGTCTCTTGAGTATGAATCTTTCTTTTTCATTGGAGCTTTTATTCCACGTTCTTTTATGTATGCTAACGCATCATCACGAGATTTAAGGTCCCAAATTCTCCATGGAGCAATAATCTTTAAATGAGGTGCAATAGCTTTAATCGCTAGTTCAAAACGTACTTGATCATTACCTTTGCCTGTTGCACCGTGGCAAATTGCATCAGCGCCTTCTCTGATTGCTATTTCAGCTATACGTTTACCAATAAGAGGACGAGCCATAGAAGTTCCTAATAAATATTTTCCTTCATATACAGCATTTGCCTGAATAGTGGGTACTGCATATTCATCAATAAATTCATCTATTACATTTTCAATGTATAATTTTGAAGCACCTGTTTCTAAAGCTTTTTCTTCTAAGCCGTCTAGTTCATTTCCTTGTCCAACATCTACACAAACTGCTATAACTTCGTAATCATAGTTTTCCTTTAACCATGGAATAATTGCTGTTGTATCTAATCCACCTGAATAGGCTAATACTACTTTCTTTTTCATTTTAATTCCTCCATTGATATTCTAGTAAACATTAGAATATACATAATTTTTAAAAATATGTTTGATTATACATTATTATTTATATTTATGCAAGAAGTAAATTAGTGATTTTAGCGTTTACTACAAAACAGGTGAAAATAGTCTAGAAATTGCTTCTTTTATTTTGATTAGAATAGTTCTACCGCGATATCTTCTAAGAGTTAATTCACGGCTAAATAGAATGTCTTCTTCAAAAAGCTGTCTAAGATTAGTAGACTGAGTTGTATCATATATAAATGCATTAACTTCAAAGTTTAATTTGAAGCTTCGGATGTCAAAGTTACAAGTTCCCACTGAAGCCACACTGTCATCAGATACAATAGTTTTTGAATGTAAAAATCCATTTTCATAGGTATGCACTTTTACTCCATAGGGCAGAAGCTCACCACAATACGAATATGAAGCCCAATATACAAAGAGATGGTCTGGTTTGCAAGGAATCATAATTCGCACATCAACCCCCCTACCTGCAGCGATTTTAAGTCCTTCAATAATACTTTCATCAGGAATAAAATAAGGTGTTTGAATATAAATATATTTCTTTGCATTATGTATTATCTGTAAGAAACCTTGTTTAATTTGTTCGTTACTATCATCAGGACCAGAATCAACAATTTGAATACCTACATTATATGAGGTAGTATTATTGTGAGTTGATATAATATCTAGATGTTGATCAGAGGCATTTCTCCAATCTAGAATAAATCGAGTTTGTAATGATAAAACACTATCACCAACTAGTCTTAAATGTGTATCTCTCCAATTACCAAATTTAGAAGATTCACCTAGATACTCATCTCCAATATTAAAACCACCAATGTAGCCAATGGAACCGTCTATAATAATTAACTTTCTATGATTTCTATAATTAGTTCGTAGGTTGAAATGTTTTGTTATAGATGGGAAAAAGAAAGCAACAGAAATTCTTGCTTTTTTTAATTTATTTATGGTTGATTTTGGAATATTTCTCCCACCAAAATGATCAACTAAAAGTCTGATTTTTATGCCGTTATTAGATTTCTTAATAAGTAAGTCAAAAAGTTCATTGCTAATACGGTCGTTTTTAATAATATAATATAGTATGTTGATATGATGTTTAGCATTTTCTATATCTTCAAATAATGAGTTGAATTTATCAATACCTTTGGTAAAAATGGTTACATCATTATTTTGTGAATAAAGTGAATTTGATAATTTGTTGTGAAACAATATCATATCTTTATGTTTTTTTGCGTTCTCATTAATAAAACTAGGATTACCATTTATAATAGATTGACGTTGGTTTTGTAAGTTTTTCTGATATAGAGTAGCTTCTTCCTGAGTATATTTGAAAATTTTTCTTTTTGAGATATTTTGAGCTAATAAGACATAGAAAATAAAACCTATTCCAGGAACTAAATTCAAGAAAAATAACCAAGCAAGTGCACCGGTAGGATCTTTTCTCTCAAGTAATATTATTATAGAAGATAATATTAGATTAAGTAGAATAAATGTTACAAAACCTGTTGGTAAATATTGTAAATATGTTACCATTTGTCTATCACCTCTTTTGTTTTCTTAC
>JAOZKH010000201.1 GCA_029935405.1 Vallitaleaceae bacterium
TTACTTTACATTACAATGAAAGTTCAGATACGTTTATATCAATAATACCGTTAACTTAAATGAGGAAATAACCATTACGACATCGTACGATTAAATCAAATCATCATTCTAAGACTATATTTAGTAATAATAACTATAGCCTAGAATGATGATTTGATTCCCATTTTTATGAATGACCAGTCATAAGGAATATAACAACTTGCTGTTATATATCGACAATGTTTCAATTCGAAATATTTTATTTAAGACCCTAGATTTTTCAACCAATCTAGCAAATCATCTTTTTTATGCCATAATGCTTCTTGCTTTTCTATTTCCCCTTTAGAATATTCCTCCATTATCTTTTTCTTTGTCTCTATATTTAGTCTTGCGTAAATCTCCGTTGTTTGGACAGATGAATGTCCTAAAAAATCTCTAATATATACAAGATTTACTCCACTTTCTAACATATGAATAGCTTTCGAGTGTCTCAAAGAATGACATGATATTTTTTTGTAAGTAAAATTCTCAGTTTCAGTCATTTTAGAATAATATGATTTAAGCAAGTAATTTACTCCTGCTCGCGTAAATTTAGTCTTGTGTTTGCTTACGAAGAGTATATTGTTTTTACAATCATCATTCTGTCTAATTGAAATATAAGTTTGTATCCTCGTTTTTATATTATTAGAAATTGGTATGACTCTTACTTTGTTTCCTTTACCATTAACCTTTATTACTGATGGATTATCAATTCTAATGTCATCAATTTCTAAATCTATTAACTCTTGCACACGTAAGCCACCTTCATATAATAAGGATAGTATGGCCTGATCCCGCATTCCTTTCTTATTATTTATATTAGGTTGTTCAAGTAAGGCTTTCACTTCATCAATTGATAAATATTCCATCACTTCGCTTATTGTCTTTTTTTTAGGAATCATTAGTATTTGTTGCCATTCAATAAATCTATCAGGATACTCAAACTGTAGAAACTTAAAGAATGAACGGATTGCAAATAATCTTACATTTCTAGTTGTTGGTTTACATTTTCTTGATATCTCGAGCCAGTCTAAGTAATCTAAAATTAGTTCTTTAGTCAAATCAGAAAGTGTAATTTTATTTATATCAAGTTCCTTTTCAACTGCAATAAAATTTAAGAATAACGAAAAAGTATCCCTATAAGATAAAATAGTATTCTCTGATAGACCTTCAATGCCGGTTAAATAAACGGATAAAAACTTTGACAGATAATAGGCAAAATCGGTTTGCTTCATTTGGTTGCCTCCTCATATAAATAATCAGCAACACTTTTTGATTTGCTTAATATTTGATTGAAATGCTGCTCAGTTAAAAGGATATAGTGCTCCGTTGAATAATACGATTTATGACCCAAATAATTTGACAAGATTGGTAATGCGGTATATATATCCATACCACTGTTTACCATATTATTTAGTGCATGTACTGCAAAAGTCGCACGAAAATCATGAACTCTAGGTCCTTTCCCTGTGTGAGGTATATTTGCAATTTTTAAAATGTCTCTAAACACATGATAAACACTCTCAGTGGTAACTTTATTGTTTTGATTGTTATTAAAGATATACTCATCAGTTTCTATATTGGGGTTAACGTCATTGATGAATTTTATTATTAATTCTACGAGATCATCAGAAACAGGTAATACTCTCATCTGTTTTGTTTTAGTATCATTGATTATAATGAGTCTGTTTTCAAAATCAATATCTTTCTTTTTCAGCCCTAATGTTTCACCAATTCTTAGTCCACAACCGTATGTTAACCTTAAAATAACAGGAACCTTATATTTAACTGATTTACAACTTGATCTTCGAGCTAATTCGTCAACAATTTTAAATATTTTTTCTATTTCATTATTATTATAAATATACTTATTATAACAATGATGGTTATAGTTCTTTAAATTCCTAGGAATAAATGACTTAAATCCAACTGCAAAGAGATATTGCGAGAAGATTCTTATAAAATTCACTCTCTTATATTTGCTATTGTGCGACTCTGTTGTGTTCATATCACGCCATTCTTCAAACAATTCTTTAGTAATGCCTATTTCTTTTTCTTCTCTTACAATTGTTAACTCATCAAAATGTTTCAGTAATTGATGGGCATGTACAAACTTGTAACCTAATCCTTTTTTGTATTCTATGAAATCGTATATATGATGCGCATAAATTCCTTTATAAGTATATGTTTTAGACATTATAGATCACCTCGTATAAAGTATTGTTTATTTTTGGAACTTCGACAAAACATTTTTTTAATCTTTCAAAATCAAGTTTTGTATAATCTTTAGTACTATTTATAGATTTGTGACCTAAGATTTCTGAAATAGATTTTAAAGAGACACCCTCATTTAACATATTCGTAGCTAAACTGTGCCGCATTATGTGTGAACCTTTCTTTCTTCCTTTTAATTCAATAGGTGATTTATCTATATATCCGGACACAATATTGCCAATACTGTTACTTTTTAAAGATTCAAATGGCGGAACATGCCTTAGAAAGATGAAATTAGAATTACTATTTGAACGTGCATGTTTTAAATAATCAATTAATGAATTTCCTACATCAATTGTAATTGGTAGTTGCACAGCCCTACCAGTTTTAAATTGATTGAGTACAATAATATCATTCTCCCAGTCTAAATTATCAAATGTTAAGTGAACAATATCTGAAGATCTTAAACCTAACCGTGCTAAAATAGTTAAAATTGCATAATCTCTTTTCCCCAGTTTGGTATCTCTATCAACAGCATTAAGAATCTCTTTAATCTCGCTTTTGCTATATAAAGATGACTTGATATTTTTTTCCACTTTACTAACCTTTGGCAAATAAAGTGATAAATTCTCTTCTAATATTTTTTTGTCAAATAAATAGGTTAAGAATTTCCTTAAGAAAATCACTGTAGTTTTCAACTTGCTATTAGTATATTCAGCTTTAATACAATATTTTATGTATTTATCTACATCTGCATATTCTAAATTCTCTATTTCCTTCAAAGATAAATTTCCGCAAAGATATTTTGAAAAACAGCTAAAATCACCAAAATATCGTGAAGCGCTACTTTCCTTCAGGCCATTCATAATAAGGTGATTTTCAAAATCACTTCCAATATTTGAAAATGGAGTATTATTTGAAAACCTTCTTTTTTTGACTCGTTTTGTAATTTGCCATTGATGTTGATAATCGTACAACTGATATGCCAATCGCTTGGCTGAATTAATTTGATACTTTTTGATGTCGAGAGCTTCAGTATATTCATAAAATGAAAATAACATTTCTTCATTAAAAAACTCAGCATTTTCTAGACAAAAATATTCTTGTAAAATCTCAAACGCATAAAAAATTTTTTTGATGCTCTTTTCTTGATACTTCGAGTTTTCTAAGTGCTGAATATACAGTTTGAATAACCCCTCCACTTCATTTGTTCTTTTTATCCAATTTCGTTCCATTTTTATTGCCTCCTTTACTTATTTGTAAGTACTATAATGTAAAGAAG
>JAOZKH010000202.1 GCA_029935405.1 Vallitaleaceae bacterium
CAAAAACCGGGTAATCCAATTGCCTATTATCAACAAATTGGTCGAGCAGGTAGATGTATTGAAAGAGCTCATGCGATTTTAATGTCTGGGTTAGAAGATGATTACATTACTAGATTTTTTATTGAAAGTGCTTTTCCAACAATTGAAAATATGACAACAGTATTGAATATAATTGAAAAGTATAAATCATTGAAGAGGTGGCAAATTGTTAGAGAAAGTAACATAAAACAATCAAAAGTTGAGAAATGTTTAAAATTTCTTGTTCTTGAAAAGGTTGTAAATTTGGAAAAAGGTAATTATTCGAGAACTATTTATCAATGGAATCCTTCGACAAGTGAAGCTAATGAAATAACAACATTAAGATATAAAGAACTTGATAAAATGAATGAATTTGTAGAAACAACCGATTGTTATATGGAATTTATGGCTTTAGAGTTAGATGATCCTAATTCAAGAAAGTGCAATGTCTGTAATAATTGCAATAGAAAGCAGTTAGTTAAACCTAATATTTCTAATGAAATGGTTAATAATGCCATAAAGTTTCTTAAACAAAGTTATTTTGTTATTGAACCTAGAAAAAAATGGCCAGATGGCATTAAACATAATAATCGAAATATTTTTATAGATGGAACATACGCACAAGTAGGAAAAGTTTTAAGTAATTATGGTGATGTTGCGTATGGCCGTTTAGTGACTAGAGATAAATACATTAATAAGTGTTTCAGTGATGAGTTAGTAGATGCTAGTGTTAATTTATTGAGAGGATGGATCAATGATAATAAAATTATGTGGGTTTCATATGTTCCATCTATTCGACGACCTGAATTAGTGAAAAGCTTTGCAGAAAAAGTTGCTAGAAAACTAAATTTAGAGTGTTATAATAGTATTAAGAAAAAAATAGATTCCAAAGAGCAGAAGACATTAAAGAACAGTTTTAAACAATATGAAAATGCATGGAATAGTTTTGAAGTGATAAATACACTACCAGGGAATGTCCTTTTAATTGATGATATGGTAGATTCACGATGGACAACGACTGTATGTTCATATAAGTTGATACAAGAGGGATCTGGTAGAGTATATCCATTTGCCTTAGTAAATAGCATTGGAGGAAATTAAATGTATGATGATAATGCTTTAGCAATTATTTTGCTGTGTAGTTATTTAAATAGTAAAGTTGAAACAATAAAACCTTATACGGCTATTCAATGGGGAAAATTAGCAGATCGTATTCTAGCATCTAAGTTAAATGAACCAGCAGACTTAATGAATTTGTCAAAGGAAGAATTAAAAATGATCTTAAAAATTAGTGATGAGGAATCAGAAAGAATAAACCAACTGTTAAGTCGAGGAGTAAATTTGGCTTTAAAATTAGAAAATTTGGAGAGCAAAGGTATAAAAGTATTAACAAGAAGTGATAAAAAATATCCAACAAGACTTAAGAAACGTTTGGGAAAACATACACCACCATTACTTTATTATGCAGGTGATTTAAGTTTGCTAAATATTAAATCGGTTGCGATAGTAGGATCAAGAAATATTGGTGACGAGGGGCAAAAAATTGCTCAAGATTTGGCAAATAGTTGTACGAAAGATAAACTTGCAATTGTTTCAGGTGGAGCAAAAGGCATAGATATTATTTCAGAGCAAACAGCATTGAATTCAGGCGGTGTAGTTGTTTCTTTTATAGCTGATTCTCTTGAAAGAAAGATTAAAAATAAAGAAATTAGAAATGACATTATGTCTGGAAAAAAATTGTTACTATCATCTCAAAATCCAGACTTGGGATTTTCGCCTGGATATGCAATGAATAGAAATAAATACATTTACGCTTTGTCTAGCGGAGCATTTGTTATATCTGCAGATTATAATAAAGGTGGCACTTGGGCAGGTGCAAGTGAGAATATGAAAAACAAATGGGTACCAACATTTGTATATGATAATAATATCAATGATGGAAATAAGGAATTGATAAAACGAGGAGCTAATCCTTTTAAAATAATAGAGAATTTAGATCTTATTGAGATTACAAATATAAAATATGAACAGCCTACACAAGTTGATTTGTTTAGTATGTCAAAAGTTGTTGAAAATAAGGAAGTTTATGAAATGGAGTTATATGATGTGTATGATTTGATTTTGCCTAGAATAAAACAAATTTTGATAAAAGAAAAAACACTTGAAGAATTATGTAAGATTATGAATATTAATAAAACGCAAATGTCCTCTTGGCTTAAACGATGTATTGAAGATGGGCATATTGAAAAGATATATAAACCTGTGCGTTATTTAGTGAAAGATTGAAATGTGGTGCCGAAACATGGTGCCTGGCACCATGAAACATCTATTATGCACAAAAATAGTTATCTTCTGACTAGGGTGTGAACAGTAACCGTGGAACAAAGATTCGTAAAAGGTGTACGGACGAAGGGACATATAAACGTTTATACTTAAGTAGTAGATTGATGTGTGGACATTATATACAAGAGATCCAAAAAGGGTCAATAAAGGTTGTTTTGTTAAAATTATTTTTTAGGAAATGACCTTTATTTCAATATTAGTGAAATAGTTGAGAAGTTTTTAGAAGTAATGTAAAGGCAAAAATAAAATAGGGGGAAGAGTGTATGAGAGAAAATTATCCAGTTGTATTGATTGATTTAGTAAGTGAAAGAAATAATCATGATGAGCTTATTAAGAAAGGATTTTATGAAGAGGTTAAAAAATTAGATGAACGATATATAGTTCTTTATTCAATAAATTCTAACCTATTATTCAAAAAAGCTAATGAAATAAAACATAATTTAGGTGTATATAGAGAATATGAAATGGTATTTGAAAATCGAGGAGCATTAGTAAAATTCGAACCAATTATTGTAGTATCAGAAGATTTGAATTTTTTAAATACGATTGAAAATGCTCGAAAAGTTTTAGTATATAATGAGGATAAAGATATAGAAGATAATGACTGTATCATGACGGAATCATGGGTAGATGGAGTAGATATAGTAAATAATTTTGTAGAAGATATTGATTTTAATTCATATCGTAGTTGGATGGAATTTGATGATGAGTATATTGACTTGGTAATTAATCATACTTATATCGAGTTATTATTACCTAAAAACCAATTTTTAAATGATTATTGGAAAGAATGTACAAATAGGGGATTTATTATTGAACACCAAATTGATCTAAGAGATATAACTTTCGAAGCATTTTTAGATGAGTATGATATAGTACCTTTAGTTAATGATTATGTTTGT
Source organism: Vallitaleaceae bacterium (assembly GCA_029935405.1). Lineage (GTDB taxonomy): Bacteria > Bacillota > Clostridia > Lachnospirales > Vallitaleaceae > UBA1351. Next base: position 3,264 of record JAOZKH010000202.1, read on the forward strand.
TATTCATTTTCAGATGATGCTTTTGAGGAGATACTAAAAATTGCTGAACAACATGGCTATGAAATAGTGATGGTAGAAGTGACCATAGATCATAGTGATGTGCATTTTACAATGATGACTATGCCTTTAAAAAGAAAAGAACTTAATGGAGAATAATTGTACTAATTGTGGTAAATCAATTATTAAAATTAGGAATCTATATTTTGGAAAAGTATAAGGTCGTACATGAATAAAAAAGTGTAATAA
>JAOZKH010000062.1:0-12229 GCA_029935405.1 Vallitaleaceae bacterium
CAATTGGAGCTGCAACAAATAACCAAATCGCTAATGCTATAAATAATATACCCCAAATATAGAAAAATATTTCAGTTCCTTTTTCACCTAGTGCTTTACGAAAAAATTTAATCTTTGCCATATCCCAAATTGCCGGTGTTTTTTTGAATGCAATAAAAAAAACAAGTCCGCAATAAGCCAATGCTAAAATTCCTAATAAAGGGTTCCAATTCATATAAATTCCTCCTGAAGTGTGCTATTAATAGTTACATAACCATTATTCTAAACCTTTTCTAATTTTAGGTATTAACAATATATATACAACAGCACTTATCCCTACTACAATTCCACCATATATCAGTGTATTTTGCCATGAAGACTGATAAGTTAATATTTCATCTACGCCTTTATAAGTCCAGTAAAATGGTATCCAATAAACAATCCACTGCCACTTATCACTGAGAAGTTCTGCAACAGCTACAGCTCCACCAAGAGGAAGAAATAGCATTTTAACTGAACCTGCAGCATCCATGACAGATGTATTATTAATTCCCTGTATAAATCCAAACAATATACTTACCACCATAGAAACCACAATCAGAACCATCATTTGATACCAGTTTATATCAGAAAATCCTGTTATCAGTAACAATCCTATTGAACCATACAATGGTAGAATTGCTCCGATAATACTTTTTCCAAGAATATATCCAGTTCTTGATATAGGTGTGATATGAATTGCACGGATAGTTTTATCTATTTTTTCTTCAATGATATTAATTGCAATTAACATACCACCAAGTATAGCTGTAAACATCATCATAATATTTAGTAATAATCTCTTAAGTGGTGGGTTAATTCTACCAAAATCATGAATTTCTGCTGTAGAATCTTCTATCTGTACATCATCTTCATAAAAGGCAAGCATCATCTTTGCATAATCAAGCAAACCTTCTAATTCATCACCCTGTTGAAGTATATAATATCCATCTCCATCAGGTACATATGCAAAAACTTCATCACGTCTAGCTACTCTTTCTTCAAGTTCTGCCTTATCCTTATAAACACTTATTTTGGCAAAATCTTTAAGATACTCTTGCATTTCAATATTTTCACCTTCAATAAGTGCAATATTGATTGTTGTATCATTAACCCCAGGAGCGATTAAATTTATAACAATTCCAAAAATAATTGGAACGATTAATATATACAATGAAATAAAATCTCTTTTATTGACTTTAACATCTCTCATAAAAATAATTAACATTTTTTTCATTTATCATCGACCTCCTTTCGATTAAACCGCTAAGTTTTTCTTGAATCTGTGATTAGCATATAGGAAAAAGATAATACCCATCAACAAAAATCCAGCTGATGATAACATGACATAAGTCATATCACCATTTACCATAATAGTTTCTTTAAATCCTTGTATCAAATAATAAATTGGTATGAATTTTATCCACAACGGATTCCAACTCGGAATAAAGTATTCTATTGCCGGTAACATAAATAATATCATTACTCCATAAATCGCTCCAAATGATTGTGTCATATTATCAAAGAAACTAGATATTACAAGTCCAATCGCAGATGAAAAAAACGCTGACGTTAATAGCAGTATGAGCATTGCCCAATAAGTCGGTTGTGTCCCCATTACTGGCACAATAATAATAAATGTTGTAATAGTTGTTACTGTCATAAGTGTTAAAGCTTTACTAAGTAGATATTCCCAAACATGAGAAGCAGTTACTGCATACGCTTTAATAACACCTTCTTGTTTGTCTAGGAAAATATAAGCTGCTATAATAAATAATCCCATCAAACTTCCATTAAATGTTATTAACGCAGGTACTGCATTCTGCTTTGTATTAAGTCTCTCGTGGCCTGTTTTTAGCACTTTTACTTCATACGAATCACCTTTAGCAACAAGTGCTTCCAAATCTTTTACATGAATAATTGTATATAGGTTTCTTAGTTTCTCTGACTCATATCCTTGAAGATAATAATCATATTTGTAATTACTATTTGCTTTGTCCCAAGTAATCTTTGCTCCAATACTTGGCCTATCAGCTTCAGTAGCAGCAATCAAATCTTCTTCATTATCAAATATATGAAGTTTGGATTCTTCTGTAACATATAACTCTACATTAATTACTTTATCTTCAATTTCTATTTCAATAATTTCACTTTTACCATCAATATCGTTTTCTTTAATTATGTTCACATAATATTCTTCTGCCTGAACAGGCATATCAAACATAATATATTCATCATGTTTATTATCCATTTCTTCAGGTATTACAAAAAGTAGTAATACTAAAATAATAACAGTCATTAATATTTCCATATAGAAGTAAAAACCTTTTGATGATAACTTCAGTTCTTTTAAGTAACTATACCAAAGTTTCATTATTTAAGCCCCCTTCCAGTTACCTTAATAAAGATTTCCTCAAGGGTTGCCTCCTTAGTATGCATCGTTTGAATTTCGTATTTATCAATGATATCTTTTAATTGGTTTTTGTCTTCTGTCTTAATAGTAGAAAAAGACTCTTTTACCACGTCCCCGTCTTTAATATATTCTACTTCCACTAATTGTTCTCCATACTGAAGTTTTAAGTTTTTAGGTGAGTCTATAAGCTTGATATCACCATCAACTATAAATGCAACACGATCACAAAGTTCATCTGCAATATACATATTATGAGTTGTCAAAAACACTGTAACTCCCTTTTTGTTTTCTCTACGAATAATATCTTTAATATCAGCAGCGATTGATGGGTCAAGACCTGTTGTCGGTTCATCAAGAAACCATAATGTTGGGTTATTGATCATTGATCTGGCAAATGTTAGACGATGTTTCATACCTTTTGAAAATTCACCAGCACGAATGTTACCTTTATCACCTAAACCAACTAAATCAAGTAGATCTTGTGGTTCTCTAGTTTCAACATCAAATAGTTTACGGTAAAAATCAAGATTTTCTTTTGCAGTCATTTTACTGTACACATTAGATTGTTCAAATGACATGCCTATTTGGTTAAACATTTCATTTTTGATGTGTTTAACATCGTAACCTGCAACTGTAACTTCACCTTCTTGAAGTTGTAACAAACCTGTCATGATATTTTGTGTAGTAGATTTCCCTGCACCTGATGGTCCCAAAAATCCGAAAATTTCACCTTCAGCAACTTCAAAATTCACATTATTTACTGCGTACTTGCCATCCTTTTTATAGGAATGGTTTAAACCTTTAACTTTTATCATATCTTACCTCCTTAAGAGTCTCTAATTGAGAGTTATATGTTATGGTTAAGGTGTCAAGATTAAGTTTTGACACCTTAACCATATAATTAGTTCTTATATCAAGAACCAAGTTACTCAATTTGCATAAAATGCAATTTTGAGCGTATCTGCATATTTTAAAAGCTCATCTTTAATAGCATCCATATCAATCTCTTCATTTTGCTTCCACGTTTTCATATAACCCTCAGACAACTTTTCCACTGTCCACTGTGTTATATTTATCGCTTGTTGAACATCAACACCTTCCTTGAACATTGTATAATCAATATTCTTCCTATAAAAATCTTCATAGTAATTAGGCGCATATTTATTAATATATATTTTGACTTCCTCAATAGTTTTATCTTTATATAATGATTTTGAAAATTCAATAATTCCTGGATATTTCTTGAATAATTTCATCTTATAATTCATTGCAACAATGATTCTGTCTAATATATCTTGATTTTCAAAATCTATTTGCTCCATAATACCTGTAGCTGTTTGAACAAAGAGAAACTCAATAAGATAATTGTACAATTCTTCTTTACTTTTGAAATAATGATAAAGAAGACCTTTTGAAATTCCGGCTTGTTTCACAATGACATTAGTGGATGCTTTATTATATGGATTAGTTCCAAATTCCTTAAGTGCACTATCTATCAATCTTTCTCTTTTTTCTGGATTCATCTTTGCTAATACATCTTCCAACATATCACCTCCTCATGAAATATAAACATATTACAATAAGTAATGACCAATGTAGTCGCTAACTATTGACCACATTGGTCACCGACCATTTTCTCTATATTAGTATAATAACATGACTGACCAATGCGGTCAATAGGTTTTTCTTTTAATTTTAATTTTTATAAACCGTTACTCTATTTCTACCGTTATCTTTTGATAAATAAAGTGCTTCATCTGCATTTTTAGTAAGTCGTTCTAAGTCATAAGTTCCATCATCTTCAGCTAAACCAATACTCACTGTTACTATATGGCTTGTATTACTGCTTATCAAACTTGCCTCTTCAATAGTTCTTATTAATTCTTTAGCTCTAATTTCAGATGCTTTATAATCTAAATTAACTAAAAGCACTGCAAATTCTTCTCCTCCCATTCTCGCTATTAAATCTTCATTTCTAAATTTTCTTTTTAATATTTCACCAATTTTTACTATCACTTCATCTCCTATTATGTGCCCATATTGATCGTTCACCTTCTTAAAGTGATCAATATCTATCATTAACATATTAATAGGATATTGTTTAATAGCTGCATCTTTTAATAATATTGCTCCTTGGTTTATAAATTCACGTCTATTATTTAGTTGACTCAAAAAATCTGTCTTAGCAATTAATTCCATTTTTTTACTGTACTTGATTCCCTTAGTAATGTCTCTAATTGTTTTTAGATATCCATAAACTTCCTTTGTATTATTTGTTAATTCCTTTGTGATAATTTCAAAATATTTATTGCTACTATACTCATATATTTGATCACCTTCATGTATAAGACTTTCGTAAAATTTTGGTATTATATCTTTATAACAACTTAATTTTAACGGTCCTAAATCTATTTTATGAAGTTGAAATGTTTTTACAGCTTCTGTATTGTAATCCATTATCTTCATATCTTTATTCAATATGAACATAGCAGTATCACTATTTATAAACAGTTCATTTCTAGCCAATGATTTCACTTCTAGAAAATCGTATCTAACAACAGAGTAGGTCATTAATAAAACAACAACAGGTAATATCAACACCGAGTAGTCTACTCCCGACTTATAAGGGTCTATAGCTGTTAAAACAGTGCTAATTAGGGGTAGCAGCCCTGAAATAGTCATTATTTTAAATTTAATTTTATCACTACTATAACTACCTTTGTATGCTTTATAAAAAACATATATTGTAATAAATGTTGCGATAAATAAATATGTTATTTGCACTAAATACCAAGGGCCTTTATTTATAACCAAAAATTCAATCCCGTGATTTTCAACAATGTAATAGCTTTTGTAATATAAATAATGTATTGAATTAGTTATTCTAAGAACAAAGGTTAGTATTGGTATAATAAATATTAGTAGAATTATTTTCGGTTTTAGTTTTTGCATATAGCCTGTATAAAGAAGTCCCAACATAAGCCAAATAGCATTAATAAATGGCAATGTTAAATATTGAAATTGATTCCAAAATAGCAAATTTTCTAATGACCGGCTATTTAATTCAATCATATATCCAAACATATATACTATAATGGTCCCTTGTAAAATAGCAAAAAATTTCATATATAGGGGTTTGCCATTTAGGACAATATATGCCATCAAAAATATATTCGTCACTAATCCAATAAACATATAGATATTTATAATATTAAGTAGCATTATGTCCTCCCATATTTTTTAAAAATTTTATATACTTTATAGCATAATAATACTGCTATAAGCAGGTAATTATTACTATATACCTATTATAGCAGTATTTGTTACTAATATGTATAAAAAGAGATTGAAAGATTAATATGATTTAGTTCATATTCTGAAAGTACATTTCAACACCTTTTTTGAAGCCATTTGAATAACCTAATACATTATCACCAACACCTAATCCACCTTGATTAAGGCTAATCTTAATAGGTCCTAAACTTTGACTTATCTCTGGCGAACCTCCTATGTCCACACTTCCTTTACCATCTTTTGCAGTTGCATTATCTGCAAGACCATAGGCAAAAGCAAATGCTGCCTTTTTCATTTCTTCATAATCAGGTATATGTAAGGTGAATGCACATACTGCCCAAATCGAACTATCAACTCCAACCATAGCACCAAGAACATAATAAGCGGCATTTTTCTCATACTCAATAATAGCCTGTGTTACCATCGATCCATGTTCTAGTGTGTCTAACATTCCAATTGTTTCATAAGTATCTGGATTAATCTCTAACCAAGCCCATCTTTGTTCACCATTAATAATTGATGGTTGCTCCTGTATAATCATATAATTATCAGATTCAACAAGGTATTCAACCATTGATTCCTTCATTCCAACTTCAAGATATACTTCTCTTGCTGCTTCTCTATCTTCACTTGGATACAAGAAAGCAAATTCAGAGCCATCAGGCCTTTTTGCCCATATTTCCATAAATCCATATCCGTTTGTTAATACCTTTGATTCTAACATTGAAGCATTAATTCCGGCCATAATATTATAGCTTTTAATTAACTCTTCCTTTTCTTCTAATTCTTCATAACTTCCAATAACCTCTGAAACTGGATTAAGTAAATTCATACTCATTTGAAGCTCACCTTTATTCATCAACTGTGTTACTATAATTGATTTATCGTAGTCAATGTGAGCAAGATTCAATCCATAGTTATCTGCGATTTCTGATTCATAAGTGCTTTGTAAGTGAATAAATTGATTAATCGCTTTTCTAGCATTCCATCTAAGGGCAGATAGTTCATTAGGGTTATCTGCTATTTGATAAGCTTCTTCTGCTTTATTTATAAGTATTTCAAATTCCGCTTTCTTAAGGTCTGGTAAATTAATACCTGCCGTAATAAATAAATCTTCTATTTCAGCTTTATCTGGTAAAATCGTTTCATGCATAACATCTCTTGAAGGAAAGTCAAGTTCTATTCTAATGCCTTTAATATTGTATTCATTCTTATCAATTCCTTCATATCCGTCGTATATATTTCTAGCTGTTGTAACTCTTGGCGTGTAGCCCTCTTGATTAATAGTTACTCCTATATCTATTGCATCTAAACTTAAGTTTTCTAAAGATAACCTTTGATTAAACACTTCTTCCCAAAACGGTTCTCTACTAACACTACCTCCACTAAGAGCATTGCTAGCATCTGATACTTGACTGCTTAAATTCTTATCAGTAGGTTCGATTAAATATTCGATATTTAAGGTTATATCTCTTTGTTCGATTTCAGTATTTCCACCAAACAAATAGTAACACTTTCCTTCTAACTGTTTTAATTCTTCATTAAAAGGAACTACCCATACCTTCTCCTTGCCATCTTCAATATATGTTATTGCCGCTAATTGCTCAGTTGAATTTTCCTCTTCATTTGTTCTAATTGCTAGATGGTTTCTACCATCATCTGTCAACATAACAACGCGTCTTTCAGGATTATATCCAAGCAATGTCAATCCTTTTATTACTAAGTTAGTTACATCACCAATACTTCCCCATCCTTGTGTCAAAACTGCTTCTGCGCTATGTTTATATCTATAAGGATCATTATTATAAACACTATAACTGTTTTTTACTTCTATGTTACTTACTATAGTTTTTAATTCTTCTACTGAGTCTATCCCATTAAGCTTTTCGCTTCCTGCTATTGAACTCATAGGCACTGGTATTTCTTGTTTAACAATCCTAGTATCATCTAAATCGCTAACTTGTACTGTAGATATGCTTTCAACTGGATTTTTCAACTTAAATTGATTAATTGATTGATCAATTGCAATTTTAAGTTCTTTTTGATAAGTATTATCAAATGAATACTCTAACTTATTTGTAAGTAATCCATAATCAAATTCTGGAACATTCATCTGCGCATTTAATCCACTAAACATAGGAGAATTTAATGTATAACTGGTGTCTTCATTCGTTCTAAATGTTACAAAACCTCTACGTTTTGTGCCATCATAAATAATAGAATCATCTGTAAGTCCTAGAATCATTTCTTCGGTTTTATCGCTATATTCAAGTACAAACTCGTGGTCTGTACTATTATTACTAAATGAAGATAATCCTCCACTACTTAAAGCTTTTTCTAGTTTACGATCAAATGCCTCAAACTTATCCTCACCAAGAAGTTCATCCATCGTATGACCTTCTTGAACCAACATTAATTGACTAATTAAACCTCGACTTGCATATCCATCTTTAATATCCTCAATTGTAATGTCTGCAATAACATAATTAGCGTTATGTCCTGCAACAGATTCTGTGTTTGCAAACAAATTATTAACTGTAATATTAGCATATTCATGAGTTCCATAACCTAATTGATCGGTCATATCATAAACAAAACCTTCTCTTACATCTATTTCACCATCAACATCGGCTAAGTCTATAAATAATTCGGCTTTACTATCCTCTAAAGATTTTGGCGTGTGGAATCCATATCTAACATTGTTGTTAGCACCTGGTGATACTAAAATATCATTAAGCATCCCAAATGGAACAAGTTCTGTAACTGCGCTCATTGGTATCATAAACATACCGTTTGTTGTTGGATATCCCATTAACATACGTTTAGATGCATCAACTGAAATATTAGCTTGAACCTTAGAAACAAAATTTGCTTCTACAATATCAAAATGATTGGATTCAGTTGCTTCAATCATATTATTTACATTATCGATAAATGATTCTCCCGTCACCTTTATACTAAAGCTATCAGATAACTTTGCTTCAGGTTTTTCAGGCAACTTATCAATCTCCATAACTTCTAGATTCATTTCACCAACAATCGGCATGTGTATATGCCCATAGTCTGTATCATAATAATGTAATGAAATCTGTTCCATTGCTTCATCAGGTACCAAAAACACTAATGCTCCTTCAACAGTTTCATCAGGATTTAATTGCATGATAGCTGTCCCTGGGTTAACAATTGGTTTATTCGTAATCCATGTAGCATTTGACAATGGATACATCCCATCATTATTATAGCTAAGAGAAAAATGTGAAAAAACATCTGGTATTTTGTAAGCAATTTTCTTCTTAGTTATTACACCTTGATTGCCCGCTTCTCCAACCCAATTTGCAGGATGTCCACTTCCGTCAGGATATACAACCACCTCTTGTAAAGGCATTATATTAGTAGCCTCAGCTAATAAAACAACAAATCGTTGTCCTCTAGGCGCTTCAACTCCATTTAACATTGATAAATATAACATTTCACTTGCATGAATGGTAGCAGCTTCATTTGAGCGTGATTCATCTAATGGAATTCTTTTAAGTATTTTTACCGCTTCTTTTGGTAATGCATCACCTGTTATAAATTCTGCTGACACACTATCGTATTGTTTTAGTTTTTTCCCAACAATATAGTTTACAGATTCTGATAATTCTATATTTCCTATTTGTGGAATAGGACTTAGTTCTACAAGTTCACTTACGGAATACGGAGTTAACAATCCTTTATCATCTTCTTTAACAATTTGCAAAGCAATTGTTGTGTTGAGAATATCTTTTTTGTCATCAATTCTGTTTAATAATCTATCTGCCGCTTCACTTAATAAGTCAGCATCTTCTGAAACAATATATTCACCGTTAGATAGATTAGCCGCATGGATAAAATCTGTTTCATCAAGATCTTCTCCTAAACCAATCCATAAAACATTCATTTGATCTTCATCAATTCTAGTTAACAATTCATCAAATATTTCTTGATGTTCTTCTTCAACTCCAAGAGCTGCATCAGTAAGATATAATATCATTTTCTTAGAACTTGGAACTATATCAAGAGTTTCTACACCTGCTTCTAATGAATGCAGAATATTAGTTCCACCACCTGCACTTAATTCTCCAATAGCATTTAATATTTTCTTTTTGTCAGATGTCATTATTTGTTTTATAAATACTTCATTGTTAAAAGCCATTACCTGTATTTGTGCATCTTCAGGTAATCCAAGAACAAAATCATGCATCAGATTTTTCATCTTCTCTAATCTATAACCACAGTCTTCATTCCAATCCGAGTCCATTGAACCACTAATGTCTATTATAAGATTAACTACTGGCACATCACTTGGTGCTGATTGAGTCGGTCTGACATATGTTGCCGTATATGTGCTGTTAAGCTTTTCATTAATTGCATCAAATACTTTTGTTAAAGCTTCTTGATTATTAGCTTCAAAATATTGCCCAAATCCTGCAGCCGCTAATTCTTCAAGTGTAGTACTATCATGTCCTTCACCAAATCCAATTGTCATTACTTGAATGCCTGCATCCTCAACTATCTTAAGAGCCTCTTCTTTAGATGTTGCACTACCTGACCCTGGTACTGTGTGATTTTCATCTTCACCATCTGTAAACGTTACAAGGGTAGGTCTTTCAAGATCTTCAAGTACACTTAGTCCTAATACAATACTATCGTATAATGCTGTCGAACCACCTACTGCAATTTTATCTAGTCCTTTTAATGCTTCGCCTTTAGTTGTACCTTCTATTAACCTTGGTTCATCATCAAAATCAATCAGCTGAACAAAAGTTTCCTCAGGCAATCCTTCAATAAATATTTTTGCCGCATCTAATGTTTCGTTCATTTGCCCCTTCATCGAACCTGATGAGTCTAATAAAAGCACCACACTAGGAGGAGTTTCAATAGGTTTTATATCTAATATTTCAACATCTACTCCGCCTTCTTGTATCTCAGTGTTTGTAATATCAGGTAAAATAGTTTTTGTTTCCTTATCCACAAGGGTAAAGTCAAACATAACTTGTAGCCCTTGATCTTGCACCTTATCAATCTTTAGTCCCTGTTGATTGTTAAATTCACGTACAGATTTATCAAGTGCTGTTTCTGTTGATAGAGGTATTTCTATCTCTGTTATCTCTCCTGCATTAACAGGTATTAACCCTGTTGAATAACTACTTACAGATGAGGTTCCTTTTGGAGTAATATCTGCAATCCAATTACCTGCTGGTACATACACAAGATAATCTCCTTCAGCAGTTTTATCCATATAAGCACTATCTTCATCATACTCAGGATGATATAATCTTAAACTATCATTACCTACCGGTCTAATATTAATACTCTTTGCGTATTTAGCTTTAATTAAAATTGCGCCATATGCTTCTTGATATTTGATTTCATCTAACTGACCTAAACTTGACAATGTTAATGTAATCTGAACCGGGTCTGCTTCATCTTCACGCCAACTTAAATTCCAATAAGAAACACCTTCATCTTTAGGAATATCATCAAGTTCATAATGTGTTGTTTTTTCAGATTCTATTCTACGCGAATAATGTAATTTTCTTTCATATGTACCAATATTTTTATACTGGTATATATCAACACCTACCCATCCTTTTAAAATATCTATTTCAGCACTTAAATATTCACTGTCATCATTATAAACTGTGAAGTTAAGACTTCCATTTGGGTAATCCTGTGTATTTATAGTAATCTGTTCACCAATTCTTATTTCTCTTTCTTTTGTTATTAATAATTCAAGAGTTCCACGGTCAAATTGTGCTTCTATCCACCAATGTTGCTCTTCTAAGTCTTTGTACACAAAAACAATGCCGTCATTAGTGAGCCCTTTCATTTCTCCTCCACTAGCTTCAACATATCTTCTTAAGTCCCTTATATATTTTTCAAATTCAATGTCTTTAGGATTTTCTTCTATATAAGCACTTAATCTCCAATAATCGCCATATACTCTTCTATTTTTTTCATATAATTGATCATCATAATAATAGTAACTTATTTCTTCGTCTTCTGAATATCTAATATCATTGTATAACGTTTCATCTCCTAAGAGATTAAACCAAGGTTCCGGTGTAGACCATTGACCATCTTGCATCAATTCAAACTCCCATACACTAGGATCTATATTATCAGATAAATCTCCACTAAGTTTTTCTAAATCTCCATCTAAAGCGCTTGTTTCTTCTTTATCCTCTACTGTATTCTCAGATACATCATCATTATCCGTCGTTACTTCTATCTGAACATCTTCTTGTTCTTCATCTTTGCTACCTGTAACTTTTATAATTATTATAACAATAAGTAAAACTACTGCCACTGCCACTGCTATCAAAATACTTTTTTTATTAATTTTCATATATATCACCTTTCTCTAGAACTATCATACTAACTATATCATAATTACCATGATGCATTCTACCTAAAGCGACTAAATACTTAAATTAACAACAAATGTCACTCTGATGACAAATGTCATTTTGATGGCAAATA
>JAOZKH010000062.1:12329-13770 GCA_029935405.1 Vallitaleaceae bacterium
TCTAATATTCTTTTCTTTTTGATGTAGATTGTATTCCAATCTCTTTTCGATACTTAGCGATAGTTCTTCTAGATATTTTTATACCATTTTTATCAAAATCTAATGATATCACCTGATCACTGAGTGGTTTGTTCTTATCCTCTTTTTCAATCATCTCTTTTAAGATAACTTTAATACTTTCTGATGAAATATTACCGCCTACATTAGTGTTAACACCACTTTGGAAAAAGTATTTAAGTTCAAACAAGCCTGCTTGGCATTGAATATACTTTCCATTAATAGCTCTACTAACTGTTGACTCATGAACATCAATCTTGTCTGCAATATCTCTAAGCGTCAAAGTTTTTAAATGTATTGTTCCTTTTTTAAAAAAGTCGCATTGGTGTTCGACAATTGCATTAACAACTCGATAAATTGTATTTCTGCGCTGTTCAATGCTTCTAGTTATTCTTAAAGCACTTTGAAGTTTCATTGTAATATATTCAGTTGTTTGAGCATTTACATTTTTTGCAGCAAGCATTTTTTCATAAAAACTACTAATGCAAAGACTTGGTGCAGTTATTTCGTTCACCAAAATATTATAACCTTCTTTAGTTTTTTTAAGTGTCACATCTGGCTTGATATATAAAGTGTCACATAAAGAATCAAACGCTCTACCTGGTTTTGGTTCTAATCTTCTAATCGCCTTAATCGCTTCTTTAACTTCTTCTATAGTAATATCAAGTACTTTTGCTATATATGCTAATCTATTACTTGCTACATCTTCTAAATGATTAGAAATAATAGAAATAATTCGTTTATCTTTTACCTTGCTATAAGCCGTTTGAATCAAGAGACATTCCACGATATCTCTTGCCCCAATGCCAATAGGGTCAAAAGTTTGTATAGTTTGTATAATTTCTTCCAGTGTATCTGTGGTAATCTTAAAATGTTCTTTAACATAATCGTCATTAATATGTAGATAACCACTTGAATTAATACTATAAATCAAATAATTTGCTATAGGTATGCGAAGTTCATCTAGTGATGTGTATTGTAGTTGCGAAAGCAAGTGATCATGTAGTGTCACCTTAGAAACTGTATAATTATCGTACTTAGTAATATTTGAATTTTCTTGAAATTTTCTAGTATTTGATTTTATTTGAATATTGTCAGAAAGCTGTTTCCAATCAATTTTTTCTATACGTTCTTCAAACTCTAATTCTGTTTTCTTTTGAGTACTTACCTCCGAATTATCTTCGATTTTTTCTAGAGTTTCTTCTTTTTTTTCTAGAATAGGATTCGTTAATAATTCCTCGTTAATAAACTCACAAAGTTCTTGTGAGTTATAACGAAGTATTTTTATTGCTTGTTTTAATTCAGGTGTCATAATAAGTTTTTGCGTTTGTTGTAAGTTTAAATCAACACCTAGATTCATAACGTTTTCTCCTGTTATTTAAGT